>NZ_DAMADT010000036.1:24852-47129 GCF_031997925.1 Lachnoclostridium sp.
GCAAATGCCACACAGTACAATAATAACGATAGTTAATTGACTTATTTTCTCTTCAAATTCTTTTTTCTGGACTTTTAACTCCAGATTATTGCTTGTAACAGGTGAGATATCCTCTCTTTCCGTAATTGATTGCTCTGTATAAAGTTGAATCGTTTTCTCTGTACGATCATATCGATAAAGAGAAGTATTCCCAAATTGATTTTCAAGAATCATTAGTAAATAATCCTCTTTTAAACTGTCTTTCTTTTGATAAATTGGAATCGTGCAGCCATCCACAAGAATACTACTCTTTACATATCCTTTTGGTATGATAATATTGCTATCATCCGAAACTACAGTATACTTAAATTGACCGAATATCGTTGTCTTTCCTGCATCTCTCACCGCTTTTAAATTAGGAGAATCTCCTCCTTCATTTGGTATCTCTTCCACTTGTTGATTACTTTCTTCTTTTAATACTTGGATTCGATACTCGTCCGTATTTCCGCTCTGCGCTGTAACAGTTATCACAATCGTATTATTACCAATCTTTAGGGCGTCATTGCCTGATATCCCCACTGTTGCAGCGGTATCCTCAGGTATTGCACTAATTATGATTTTCTCTGTTTCAGGTCCAACCATAATACTATACTCTTTAACGGTAGACTTAAAAGAAGGAGTTAACGTACCAGGACTTACTTTTAACATTGCTAAATTTGTATTCTTTGAAGCAGCCTCCTTGGCGCGAATTGTAACGCTCCCAGAATATGCAGACACTGACATCGGATCTCCTGTTTCGAACTCATAAGCAATTGGATTTCCAGTCATTAATAGCTGACAATTCCCCACTTCTAAGGCTTTAAAACGCAGAACATATCTTCTTTCACCATCTGAGGAAGATGCATTCGTGTCCATAAATCGAAGCATCCCATTCCCACCAGAAACACAGGATGGACCAGATATAAATTCTATGATTTCTGCATTATAGGAAAGGTAACCTTCAAAATCACCAAGAATACTATCTGATGCGATTACAATTGTTATCTTAAATTCTTCTCCCTTATCAACCTCATCATTTGGTACCTCAATTTTTATCGTTGCACTCGCAGCCATACTGTTTATACTTGGAATATTCATTAACAAAAACCCTAGTAGTAAACAGATAGCAGATAATATGCTTTTTTTATACCATATTTTCATAGTTAGCCTCCATGCTGCGACTATCTTTTAGGAGCAGCTAATGGCTCAAGTTTGGCGCAGCACAAACTTGTTGAGTGAAAGATTAAATCTTTCACTCTTTCTCCTCTCGTTTTTAGAAAATCCCATAAAGTTAACCATTTGTTATGAAACCTTCGTTTCTTATCGGTCGGTTAACTCTATGGGATTTCTTTTCATTAAATATAAGCTGGACTAAGTGTTCAGAAAACTAAAGTCCATGTATAGTAAGAAGTATCTTCTAATCTACTTAGGTTTAAACGCGCTCTGTAATAAATCGTCTTAATTACTGTAATTCTCGTACAACTGAAATCGTATACTCACGTAAATCTCCATTTTGAGCAATTACTACAATCGTAAATTCGTTATGCCCTGGATTTAATTGCACAACACCGGTACCGCTAAGTACTGCCTTACTACTTACTGTAGAAGCAGATATATTAATTCCTTCACAGCTGTTAGGTACAACTAGGAAGAATTCTTTTGTATTTAGTATGTCAAATGTTGGTGTTAATGTCAATTCATTTCCGTTTAGATCTTTAACGCTCAATGTCTTTAGATAATTGTTCGGATTATACTTTGTTGTTGGTGCAGCACATGGTATCTTTGGCATATTTAAATAAACAGGAATGGAAAATACCAATGGGAGATTTCCAATCTCAGCGTAAGCTAAACCAACTTTCTTTCCTTCAGAAAATGGTGCTTCTACATTCGACATATACTGATGAGCGTGTGTAGAGGTAGGTGTTACATTAAACTTTTGAAGGTATATTGTATCCTGTCCTCGATTGATATAGGAATCACCAATAATAAATGCTCCCCCTACGATGGAACGGTAACGATTGTTCCAAGGGATCAAAGACCTCACATTTAAAGTCGCATTTGTGCTACCACTCTTTGCATACTTTAAACCATTTGCAACTGCACCACCTGCTACCGTGGAGTTATAAGCACCAATATTATAGAAATTATATAAACCTTCCCATCCACTCACAGTACCAGATACACTATTACTTAAAGAAGAGGTACCCGTCACTACCTCCTGCTTTACACGAGAAGCTAAATGATAAGGGCTTACACCAGAATACTCTGCTGCTTTTATAAAGGTCTCACCATAAGTAATACTTTGTGTCATTCCAAATTCGTCAGTATAAGTATAACTTGAATTATACATAGGCGTAAACTTTAGAATGCTCTCAACACCACTAAGATTTTGATAGGAGGTTTTATAAGTAAGTACCTCAAACTGGTATATTGACTTATCATCTAGGAAGTTTCTTGGGTCCATATAGTACATGGTAGCATCTCTTGAAGCGGTAACCCAAGTAGAACCATCATATACAATAAAACTATCTGTCTTCCAGTTGTATGCCTTATCCTCTAATGATTTCCACTCGATTCCTTTGCCATTTGAAATTAAATTCTTTCCAGGAATACTTTGATTATCAATTACTGAATTCCAATCAAGTCCAGTGTGATATGCCTCAAATGTCCATTCTGGATAAGCCTCATGAAGTGCACGTAAATATGGCTTATAGCTATCTGGAAAGCCCTGCATTGTTAATTGCTGTTCAAAATCTTGACTTACTACAGGTATTGTTGGCGTTGGAGTTTCAATACTTGAGGAAGAATCTCCATCCACTATCGTTGATTCATCAATTTTAACATAATAATCGTTTACATATCCCGAATATTCAACTCCGCTTTGAGAGAATTTTATGTTATACCAATAGATATTATCCTCGTAATACTTTCCGTTTACCTTCACTTTATCGTTATTATAAAGTGTTACTGCATATCCTGTGCTGTTTTTAACAAATGAACTGCTATAACCAGGAGCTTGTTTTACAACTAAAGCAGTTGCGTTGATTATCATACCATCCGCTGTGAATAGTTTAACAGCTGGAGTTGGTGTAGCCGATGGTTTTGGTGACACCGTAGGCTTTGGCTTTGCTGTTGGTTTTGGCGTCGTCGTTGGTTCCACCGTTGGCTGCGTCGTCGGTGCTACCGTAGGCTTCGGTGAAACTGTTGGCTTTGGCGTCGGTGACACCGTTGGTTTCGGAGTCGCAGTAGGTACTGGTCCGTTAGCAACTAGTGTAACTGAGCTCGCTTTCAGATAACCTGTTACTGACTCTCCTGATTTTGTATAGGAAACCTTAAACCATTTATCGTCAGAAGTTTCTTCTGATATTACAGTTACCTTTGTATTTTTAGCAAAATTTACAATCGTTCCGTTCTTATATTTCGCGTAGCCAGCCGATGATTTTGCTGCTGATCTTAATTTCGTATCACTCGCTAGGATGGATGCTGTCGCTTTATCAGTTAATGTTAATTTAACATAATTACTTAAAACATGTCCAATCGTCTGTTTCTTGTTTACAGTAACAGCTACTCGGTACCAAATATCACTTCCAACCTTAACCTGATTGAGTACGGTTAGTTTTGTATTTTTCGTAAGCGTCCCTAGTACCTTGCTGTTTGTCGTTGCATCTTGTCTAAGATTTAGTGTTGATGCAGTTATCACACCAGGTATTTGAAAATCTTCCTTTTTATCGATTGGTTTTAGCGTTGGAGTTGGAGTTACTGTTGGCTTTACCGCATCGGTAGGTTTCGGCGTACTGGTTGGGGTTGGAGTCCCTGCAGTATCTTTTGTCTTACCAATTAACTCTAAATCATTCTCAGTTACATATCCAAAATAAGTAACGGTAGACTCTTTATAGCTAATACGGAACCACTTTGTACCAGCAACTGTTTTCTCCTCAGACACCCATACATAGGAACCTTTTGCTGCTGTAATTAACTCCCCATCATCGGTATATAAATCCTCTGCTGTTTGAGAAGCTACCTTTTTATAAGTGATCTCCTTGGTAGGTTTCGCATAAAATCCACTTCCTACTGATGCAGTAACATATTTACTAAGCATATATCCAGTCACTGTTTTCTTATCCTGAACAAAGGATATCTGATTCCACTTATCATTACCGTCGTACTTTTCTTTTACTATGGTCACACTGGTGTTTTTATTTAAAGAAGTTACCTTAGCACTTCCTGTTGTTGCATCTTTTCTTACATTGACTCCCTCTGCATTAACTTTTCCAGCTAGATTTATCTTATGGCTTGCTGGTGTTGTTGAAGTGTTCGGAGTTTCTGTCTGATTCTCTTCTTCGCTGCTACCACCGGAATTTGAATTATCCTGACTATCCTCGGTATCCTCGTCTCCGGTTGACTCATTACCTCCTGTCGTCACCTTGGTTCCATCTAACTCTACAAGGCTTGCTGGTACATAGCCATAATATTTCGCGCCATCGATCGTAACATAGACATAGAACCATTTTTCATTTCCAATTCGTTTTTCACCGGTTAAATATACAGCACGGTTTTTATTTAAAATAAGCTTTGTTCCATCTGCAGCCGTTACTGTTTTGTTTCCTTCACCTGCGTCAAGTTGCATCGCAGTATTATTGGTACGGATCTTACCATAAAGTCCGCTCTTATAATTCATATCGACATAAACAGCTAGAACATATCCAGTTAGTGTTTTACCGTCTAATTTCGTCTGGATTTGATACCAACAATCCCCACCATTCCACTTAGTTCCTATTACGGTGACGGAATCACCACTTACTAAGGTTCCTAAGACAGAACTTGTGGTATTGTTATCTTTTCTAATATTTAATTGGGATGCATTTACTGTTGCTGGTTGGCTTAACTTATATGTTGCTGAAGAACCGTTTGGTGCTGTAGGCGCTTTAGTTGGCGTTGGTTTACTTACAGTACCCTCCACTTTCTTTATGTAGGTTCCAAGACAATAGCCTTTGATTTTTTTTCCACCAAATGTTGCCTCAATCTCATACCATCCGTCTTTTTCCGATAATATTGTTACCTCTTGATCCTTAACAAGATAAACATCTTTGCCACCTGAGGTTACCTTATCATACGAAGTTTGCGGCCCTTTTCTAACATAGAGCGTGGATGCTGTACAAATCCCTTTTGTTGCTGCATAAGCTGCATTTGGTCTTTGCCAAAGTATATTTGGAATCAACATGCTGATGCATAATATCCATATAATTAAGCGTTTGTGTTTCATTTCTAGTCTCATACTAACCTCAATTCTAGCGCTTAGGCGCCCTTTTTTAACCATCGTAATTTGTCACTTGCTTAAATGGGTAAAACTCTAAAGCGACTTATTTCTTTGTTTTTCACGTTTTTTCATTCGTTATCATACTAAATGGGAGATATGGCAGTATTATGGCATCTAATAGAAAATGATAGATAATATGAGATATTTTAGGAATGATTTCAGATATGATTCAGATATGTTTTAGGTATGATTTCAGATATAATCCATATATGTTTTAGGTATGATTTCAGATATGATCCATATTTGTTTTAGGTATGATTTCAGATATGATCTAAATTAAAAAAACGATTCGTAATTTCTAATTTACCAGTCATTTATAGGTTCAAAAAAATGCTCGATTCATTCCATGTTATGAATAAAAATGAACCGCTCCACTGAATAAAGAAACGGCTCATTACATAACTGTTATTTTCATTAAAATACATAAATAAGAAAAGTTAATCCTTTATATAAACAAGAAAAAGTAGAGCATTTTATATAAAATATAGAGAAGAATTTCGCTAGCTTTTCTTGTCAAGTTAACTTATCTTTTGTTAATATCTTTTGTTAATATCTTTTGTTAATATATTATGCTTCATCTATAGCTTTTCCAATATCATTTCTCTTATATTTATTCGAAAACTGAATCCATTCGGTTGCTTCATAAGCTTTTTTACGTGCCTCATGCAAATCTTCTCCGGTTGCAGTTACTCCTAACACTCTGCCTCCATTTGTTACGATACCTTCGTGTGTTCTCTTGGTTCCTGCATGAAAAGCGTAATAATCTGATTTTCCTTCAAATGCGGAAAGACCATCGATTACAAATCCTTTTTCATATTGTTCCGGATATCCATTCGATGCTAACACAACACAAACCGCAGCATTATCGTAAAACTCCAAAGGAACTTCTTGTAGTCTTCCATCAATACAAGCTTCCATTACATCAATGATGTCATTTTTCATACGAGGTAGCACTACCTGAGCCTCTGGATCCCCAAATCTAGCATTGTATTCGAGTACCTTAGTTCCCTTCTCGGTTAACATTAATCCACAAAATAGGATACCAGTAAAATCTCTACCTTCATTTTTCATAGCGTCAATGGTAGGTTGATAAACGTACTTCTTACAGAATTCATCTACTTCTTCGGTGTAGAATGGACTAGGAGAGAATGTTCCCATACCGCCTGTATTTAAGCCTTGATCACCATCTTTGGCACGTTTATGATCTTGTGCACTTGTCATAGGTTTAATCGTCTTTCCATCACAAAAAGCTAATACGGACACTTCACGGCCAATCATAAACTCCTCTACAACGATGCGATCACCTGCTGAACCGAACTGTTTATCAAGCATGATGCTTTTTACCCCGTCACAAGCTTCTTCGTAAGTATTACAAATCAATACTCCTTTTCCAAGTGCAAGACCATCTGCTTTTAATACAATCGGATAGGAAGAGGCTTTTAAATAGCGAACCGCCTCCTCTGCAGAAGCAAAAGTTTCATAAGTAGCCGTTGGAATATGGTACTTCTTCATTAAGTCTTTCGAAAATGCCTTGGAACCTTCAATCATGGCAGCATTCTTTCTTGGCCCAAACACTCTAAGCCCTTGGTCTTCAAATACATCCACAATTCCACCAACGAGGGGATCATCCATACCGATAATGGTTAAGTCAATTTCTTTTTCTTTTGCAAACGCTACTAATTTATCAAATTCCATTGCACTGATTGGAACACACTCTGCAACCTCTTCTATTCCCGCATTTCCGGGTGCACAATATATCTTAGTAACACGTTTGCTTTCTGAAACTTTTCTTGCAATGGCATGCTCTCTACCGCCACCACCTACGATAAGTACTTTCATAATCTACCTCTTTTCTGCGCTACCAGTTATGAGACTCAAACTTATGTCGTAATGAAACTAACGCTTATGTTAGTAATATAAACTCAAATTTGCAAAGAATAACTAATCATCATTCCCACCTTACCTATTTCTTGCTGTAAGGGCGCCTTATTATATATCTCTATATTTTAAAACGCTATATAACTCTCTATTTTAACTGAAGTTTCTGACATCTACTATCTCACAATAGCTATATGATCCTTAATTTCAACTCTTCCATTTGCTATTGCATCAATAGCCTGCGGAAGAATGATCCACTCTGCTTCCTCCATCACACGTTTTTGGAGGATTTCTGGTGTATCGTCAACCAAGACACTAACCGCCTTTTGTAAAAGAATCGGACCGGAATCCGTTCCTTCATCTACGAAATGAACGGTTGCTCCTGTTATTTTATTTCCTCTCTTTAACACAGCCTCGTGAACTCGAAGTCCATAGTAACCTTCACCACAAAACGATGGAATTAGGGAAGGATGAACATTAATGATTTTGTTCGGATAATTAGCCACTAACTCTTTTGGTAATATTACTAAAAATCCAGCGAGTACAATTAAGTCTGGCAGGTAGCCATTAATCGTATTTAAAAGTTCCTCATGAAACTCTTCTCTTGTCTCAAAGTCTTTGGGAGATACACTGCGAGCATCAATGCCATAGTTCTTTGCTCTTGTTAAGGCATAAGCATCCTTTTTATTGCTGATAACTGATACGACTTCTGCATTACTAATACGCCCTATTCGTATACTATCTATGATTGCTTGTAGATTTGTTCCACCACCTGATACCATTACCACAATTCTTAGCATAGACAGATTCCTTTCTCTCCATCCTGAATCTCACCGATAATATATGCAGTTTCACCAGCTGCATTAAGTAAGCTCACTGCTTTGTCTGCATCTGTTTTATCAACAGCAATCATCATACCAATCCCCATATTGTAGGTATTATACATCATATGCTCTTCTATGTTGCCATCTTTTTGTAGCATATGAAAAATAGGAGGAATTACATAAGAATCTTTTTTTACAAGAGCGGTAACGCCTTCTCTTAACATTCTTGGAATATTCTCATAGAATCCTCCACCCGTGATATGAGAGCAAGCTTTTATTTCCACATTCCCAGTCTTTAAACTATTCAGTGCTTTCACATAGATTTTCGTTGGTGTTAGAAGAACTTCACCAAGTGTACCTGATAGGCTTTCATAATAAGTGTTAAGTGCTTCTCTCTCCATTCGAAACACCTTACGTACCAAGGAATATCCATTGCTATGAATACCCGAAGAGGCAATTCCAATTAATACATCTCCATGTTTTAATTTATCACCCGTAATTAATTTCTTTCTATCAACGATACCAACTGCGAATCCCGCAAGATCGTATTCTTCTACTGGATAAAAACCAGGCATTTCAGCTGTTTCCCCACCAATTAAAGCAGCATTCGACTGTTTACATCCTTCTGCAACACCACTAACAATCGTTGCAATCTTCTCCGGTTCATTTTTTCCACAGGCAATATAATCTAAGAAAAATAATGGTTCACCGCCCGCACAAGCAATATCATTTACGCACATAGCTACACAATCAATCCCTATGGTATCGTGCTTATCTAATATAAAGGCAAGTTTTAGCTTTGTACCAACGCCATCTGTACCAGATACTAAAGTAGGTTCCTCCATGTCTTTAAAAGAGGTTAAGGAAAATGCACCCGAGAAACCACCAATTCCCGTTAATACCTCACTTCTCATCGTTCCCTGAATATGTTTCTTCATCAGTTCTACAGCCTTATAACCTGCTTCAATGTCTACTCCTGCTTTCTTGTAATCCATGGGTACCCTCCTGATCATGTGTTTTGAATTTTCTCTTAGTTGCTATTTTATATCTAAAGATTATTAATCAGCCTTTATTCTCTTGTCCATATCCTATTTATGAATATTATTCTACCATAGGTTCTATCCTTTGTCGTTAATTTTCCATTCTTGATTTCTTATCTGATTTATTAATCTAACTTATAAACCTATAAGCTAGAGTATACAATAATGCCTCGGTTTCTGTTATATTCAGATGTTTTTAAAAATAAAAAAGCCACTGCTGACGGCTCACGAAACCGTTAGTAGGGGCTGTATTCGAATGGGATAGTAAAGCGGAATTGCTACCGCTCTTATATTGCTACAACTACTTTTTAATTACTGTACTCGGTATCCCTAGAAGATTGTTATTAACATCAAAATTACCGAAATGCTCCTAACAGTGTGTTTCATAATGTTACCACCTCATTAAATTATTTTCATTATAGACTTCTTAAATAAACCGCACACCAATCCCTAATTCTCCAAACTAAATTTATATATTGTATAGTTATTCGATTTAGAAACTTTTTTAAAATATTCCTTATTTGATTTTATATCATTACAATCCAAGTTTAGAAATATTTTTAATAATTCACAAAATCCTTCTTCTACTATAGTTACATCATCCTCAATTAATAAATCATTCACTTTTTCTTTGTCTAACCTCAATTTGATTATATTTTCAAATTTGTTTAAATCTAGATGTGATGGTTCTATATCATAACAATCTAATCCATCTCCAACTGTATGTTTTGTAATTATGTTTCCGTTTTTAATAAGAACGACACTAAAAACATCGTCATCAAGATTTCCGGTTGCTAATATTGGGTTATCTATGTATTTAGAGAGGTTTATTCCTTCTTGTTCAATTGTTTCCAATGAAAATGCTTCATCATAAATTGATATAAATTCATCTTTAATCAAAATGATTCTAGAAGATTTTCTAGCAGAATCCAATAAATCTCTAACCACGATTAATTTATCTGCCAATATCTCCTTAAAATAATCCGGATATCTATCACTGATAATTACTTCTCTATTAGAATTATCATTATAGTACTTTTTTAATTGTTCAATGATATTTTCCGAGCTTCCTGCTTTTATATGTAAGCTTGCATATTTTGTTCCCACTTTATTCCTTCTCCTTCGTTTAAACACAAATACAATAGCATTCGGTTCTTGATGGAATACTCCATCAAGATAAGTAGAACTACGTTTTATTTTTGTATCACTCCGCTACCATCAGTCATCGCGATCATATTAGCCCATTACCAAATTATCTGTCAACCTGTGAAAAGCAGATGCCGCGTACGTTTCAGCATAGTCAGAGTTATCACAAATGTTAAGTGCTTTTTCAAACCATGTTAAAGCATCTTCATACCTATCCTGCCTGAAAAATGAAAGTGCCAAATTATATACAGTCGCATAATCGGATTTTAATTCACAGGCTTGTCTGAAATTTTTGCTTGCTTCTTCGTAATCCTTAACTTCAAAGGACACATTTCCTAATGCTATCAATGTAAGATTCGATTTCTGGTATTTCTCGGCCTTTTTCAAATAGCTTACACCAAATTTTTTGGCATTGTGACCGCTATTATCCGGCTTGAATAGTCCTTCATAAACATGAAATACTCCCAAATTGTTAAGGGTAGCGAAGCAATGGGTTTTCTTAGCATTTTGCCTAAACAGGGTTTGCGCTTTATATAACTCATTTTGACTTAATGCTTCTAGCGCAGATTGGTTAATTATTTCAAAATCAGTATCCAGAAATATCGCCTCCTTCATTACGATGTCACGCCTGCAAAAAACTAAACTACCACCAGTTGCTGGAGCCGTACACTTCATAATCCTCTTGTGTTGCAAAAACTTCGACTACCCATTGACATTTGCATTGGTGATGGATAGACCTTTCTAGCTGCACCATTGCATACAATTTGAATGTTTATGTTTTCTAGCTCTTTCCTTAATGTCTGAAGTGCTGAAAAGAAATTCTCACTTTTTAAGTTTATTTTTTCACCGTTAATTGTTGTCTCTATGAGAAGCATCTCTTCATTATCGGGGGCTTCTACATACAAAAATAAATCAACAAAAGTCGATTTCTCCTTATTAAGTAGTAATTTAACGATCTTCTTTTCAACTTCCATTTATCTACCTCCTGTAAAATGCGAGAACATTTTTTAGGATTTCCTCACCTATAACACTAAATTAATCTTGTTAAAGGCGTAGCGATCCGAGTTCCGTCGGTATTCTTCCACTGAGACCAAGTTGGAACTATCAAATTCATATGTAACTGTTCCATTATCGCTGATAAGTTTTAAAATAGAAAATCCATATGGCCATGTAATTGTGCACTCCCATAAATATTCATCATAATGCTTTGACCTATCTGCTTTCCACGCTCGAAGTTGTAGCACTTACAGAATAAATTACTTTTTCTGGATTTATTCGATTACTCAAGTATTATATATGTCGTCCTGCTTATATTTGCATGTAAGCTGATTAGATTCTACCCAATACTTTATCAGCCTCAATTTGAAGTTTCATAGTTTTAGGACCCATATATTTTTTTGCTACCCCTAGGAGTGTTCTATCATTACCCAGTATTTCCAATGCTGTAATTGAAAAAATGTTAATTAAGTAAGTATCTTTGCTATTAGATACTTCTTCAAAATAATCAAAAATGCATACTAACAGCCTGATATTTCTTTCCTCACTTATTAGCTTAACTATTTCCGGCATGAAAACGTCCTCAATTATGACAGTTTCTAATACCTCCCCATTATCCTCAATGGATTTCCTATACTCCTTACCTGTTGAAGGTAAAAACTCTAACATTGTTTTCAAAAACTCTTCGCATTTTTCCCTCATAAATACAAACTCCTATATTAAATCTTCAGCGCTGATACGTTCACCATTATCAAAAGTATATATCGTCAATATCAGTCATCATCAATACCTGTGTGGATTCCTGATTGGTATCATTTATGTAGTTGATAACTTCAAAGATTTCTAAGTTAGTTAAGTCACAATCATCACCCTGGTCTGGTATTATCCGGTTGTAATTCAATAAATAACCATCTATAATGTAGGAATGTCGAATGTTTTTAGAAAAGGAACTATTTTCGTATGAACATATATTTAAAAATAAAATCAGTAGGCAAGCGGCGCCCAATATTAGAGAATACTCTTTATACACTCCCTGATGACATTACTACCTTGCGGCAGTTGATTGAAACGGTGGTACGGCAAGAAGTAGAAAAATACAACAATCGCGGAATTGATAATATGCTTGTACCGTTTCTTACTGAAAGCGAAATTTCCGATCAAAGCACAGCTGGTAAAATAGGTTTCGGTCGTATATATTCAGATAAAAAAGCTGATTTCGAAAAAGCTGTGGAAACAGCGTTGCAAGGCTTTGAGGACGGTTTGTTTCGTATAATAATTGGTGATATGGAAGCAACCGAACTTGACGAGCCGCTTACCATTCATGAAAACGATATACTTACCTTTATCCGCTTAACCTTTCTCGCAGGGCGGTTGTGGTAACTCGCTTTATAAAAATAACCTTGAAAACGGAGAGATAAACAAAATGGCAGATAAAGAACAATCAAAAAGAAATCCGGCCATTATTGCGGAATATGAACGGAGGGCTAAAAAGCTGAGATTTGGTGCGTCCGGTGACCTAATAAAGGCAATTTGGAACGAATTTGGCGATTCAAAAAATCTACATCTGGAATACCACTGGAGGAAAGGTGATGCTCTAAACGCTTTTTATGATTCTTATAGGGCGTTATGCGGACGTCCGGCTAACAATTGCGAAACAATAAATGAATTTTTCTGTTCTAAATTGATCTCTGCATTACAATCATTCTTTGGAAAAGAAGAAACCTCAAGAATCCGTGAAGAATGCGCACTTGTAATGAAATGTCCTTACTCCCATTCTAATTACCGCCCGTCATACCGTTCACGCCGAGCGGGAGAATATGCCGAAACTTTCTTTATGGTAATGGTCAATGCCCTTGACTTTATATGTTTCGATATGACGTTAGAACAAGCGTTGACCGTAAAAAGTGAGCCGTTTTCTTACGGTTCCTATGAACACTTACAGTATGTTATCAACTCACACCCGTCCGGTTTAGACAACCGTATTGCGCTTGAGTTGTGTAATGGGAACGAAAAAATTCTCGCCTTAATTGAAGAAGCCATACTTGGTGACAACAGCGAAATTCAGATAAGCAATATTCTCATATCGGGTATCGTTAAAAGCGATAACAAACGTGCATTGGAGCTTTTGGGTAAGCTGCTCCTCGCCGCAAAAGGACAAGAGGGCTTGCGGCAATCCATTTTAGAAACCTGCGATAGCGGAACGCTTGACAGCCATATTTATTTTATCCGCATGATTTTAGAAAACGACCTGTGCCGTTTTTCATCCGTGGTTCGGGCGTTTGATACGTGGTCGGGATTGGGATTCGGCGACCAAAAGCAAAAAATTGTCGAAAAGTGTATATCGCTTGCATTAAAATATTTATCCGATGAAAAAGCGATTGACGCGGGACTTGATTCAAGCGACACACCAGAAATCTACCTGGCATTGTGGGCTCTTTGCTGCTGTGATATTTACAGAGCGACCGAAAGCGCTTGCCGATTGCTTAGCAGCCCAGAAAAATACAAGCGATTGGTCGGATGGTATTTTATTACCCATACAAATGGTGATTCCTATCGTCATAATATTGCGGTAAAATATCTTGATATCCGTGACCCAGAAGAACTGGCCTGGGTTTGCACCAATTTACATATAAACAGAGAAGCGTATTTCAGTGGGTATCATTGGGACAAAGATAATGAAAGATCGGCAAAAACGAAAACCTATTCTGATGATACTTATCCGACGGATAAAGCCGGGCGCATTTTGTTGTTTAATCAATTAGCCGATATAGCGGAATTTATCGGCAAAAAGAATACGAAATTCGCTGAGAGCGTTTTTCCGTGGTTCACTCAGGAGTTAAACGCTTCCGCTCCCTGCGGCGTTATGCTGGGTCTGGCTGCTTATGACCGTTCTGTCGATCTAACCCGGCAGATAACAAATTTTATTCCGATAATGAACGTGGATCAAAGACTGTCTTATTACAGCCTGCTTTTGAATCCCGAAATTCCAGAACAGAGAGCCTTTTTATTAGAAGGACTATCAGATAAAAGCCAGACCGTGCGCGAGCGTGTGGTCAACCGGCTTCAGTATTATCCGCTTAATAGGGCGGATATAGAGCGACTAACTGAAACGCTGATCACCCAAAATGCCGATTTACGTAAGGGAATCATCACGTTATTTGATAAACAAAAGGAATCACTCATCCGCCCAGCCATTGATTCATTGCTGAGTTTCCAAAACAAAAAACAGTTGATTGCTGGAGTGGAATTGCTAGATGTTTTTTCAAAAAAGAATCCTTCTTTGCAAACCGAATATAAAGAAAAAATATCTACGCTAACAACATCCGAAACTGTTTCACAGGATGTGTCGATTCTTCTTGAAAAAGTCGCCCCGAACAACCAGAAAAAAGAGGGATATAACGAAGAAAACGGTTACGGCTTATACGATCCAGCTACAGAGGCTTTCGACTGCGCTGTTTATGCTGCCAAACGTCCGTCTGTGTCCTTTATTAGCGACGATGAGCTTAAATCTTTAATTGTGCCGGACGAAAAAGAAGTTTTAATGCTGTATGGCAGGATTGCCGATGTGTTCAATAAATACCGAGATTGTGAATACGAAGCCGAGAACTGGGACGGCACACGGGAAAAGGTTTTGTTAAATAATAACCAACATAGGATATATCCGCTGGCTGGGAGTACGCAATTAGGAGATGGCAGAGATTATAAAATTACCGATTATCCGCTGGCCGAAGAATGGCTTGCAGCTGCCGGAGAATTTGCGACAGATAAAACAAAATTGGTGTCGTTACTCAGTCTTTGGAATATAGGTTATAGGTATAATAAAGTTTATAAAAAATGGTTCCGTGATTTATTTGCCGGATATCCGATTGATGAAAATGAACATAAGTTTGAGAAAAAAATAACCGAACATTATAAAAATTCAAGAGTCGATGTTTTCAAGGTAACTCAAATTTTAGAAGCCATTCTAAATACGGGGGAATTAAATCTTTTTGATTTTGTATTTTCCGCATATGTCAACCTTGTTCGGAAAGTGCCGGAGAATCAACTGGGTATGGAATACGAAGAAGATAATAAAAAAGCACAACATCATTATTATTCACCATATCCCGTCCCAAACGGCGGCGTCCTTTCCGCGGATTATTTGAATTATTGGAGGGATTTGGCACACAGGTACACAAAAACCGACGCCCAATTTGCGTCCTATTTCAATGAGATGTGGTATGAATATCTCGCGGCGGATAAACAGAGTTTTTACGGTCTTAATCATAAGCATATTTTCCGCGCGAATCAAATGGGATTGATTTCGGATGATGCTGTATATTTGTATTTTACCGCCGGAGTTGATGCTCCCGAGCATATGCGAATTATAACAGGCCCTTATAATGGTGGGCGGGAACTACTAATGAAATATCCTATTGCAAATGAATTGTTAGAAAAGGCAATAGATCGTATTGTTACCCTTGAGGAAAACCGGGGCGAGCTTCCCACCGCACTGTCGAATGTCGCTTCTCAAATAAACCATTTTGACGGCGGAGCGCAGCATTTTGTAAATCTTCTCGCCGCGCTAGGCGATACAGGGTTTCACAGAGGTTATACCTATTATTATTCAGGGCGTGGAGAGCTTACAAAAAAAGAAGGACTAAGCCAACTACTTCGTTGTTGCCAGCCAAAATCGGGCGACACACCAGAAATATTAAACCAAGCATTAAAAATGGCCAAAATCTCGGAGAAGCGAATTATTCAAGCGGCAGTGTATGCTCCGCAGTGGGCAGAGTTGCTGGAAAAGGCAATGGACATTAACGGTTTGAAATGTGGAGTGTGGTTCTTTCATGCCCATATAAATGAAAACTTTACAGCTGGAAAAGAAACCGAAGTCGCTATATTCTCAGCCATTACCCCACAGCAATTTAATGACGGTACTTTTGATAAGGATTGGTTTTATGATGCATACCATGCCCTTGGTGAGAAGCGGTTTAGTGAGCTTTACAAAAACGCAAAGTATATCACCAATTCCGGCAGTACCCACAGACGTTCTCAGTTATACGCCGATGCTGTTCTTGGTAAGTTGGGCAAAGATGAAACGAAGACCGAAATTATCAACAAAAGGAATCAAGAAAAACTTCGGGCTTTTTCCTTAATCCCTCTTGATGAACAAAATAAAAACGACGCTCTGGAACGTTATGAGTTAATCCAGAAATTTAAAAAAGAAAGCCGACAATTTGGTTCTCTGCGGCAGGCCAGTGAAGGTAAGGCGTGTGTGATTGCTTTGGAAAATCTTGCGATCACAACCGGATATGGTAACGCTGACCGAATGACATGGGCACTTGAAGGTGCTAAAATCGAGCAGTTGCGTCCTTTGATGGAGCCTCATGCGATAGGTGATACCGAAGTCTGGCTAAACATCACGGATGACGGAATGCCCGAACTCAATGCTCGAAAAAATGGCAAGCCACTTAAAACCTTGCCGAAAGAATTAGCTAAAGACGTATACGTAGCCGAGCTAAAGGAAGCCATAAAACAGCTACGCGACCAAAAACGACGCGCGAAGCTCAGTTTTGAAATGGCTATGGTTTCCCGCGCAGGATTCAGTATTGCAGAAATCACAGGACTTTTGAATCACCCTGTTTTGCAAGGCATGATATCCGTTTTAGTTTTTGTAACAGGAGATAAATTAGGTTTCCCCACACTTTCCAAAAATTCACTTGTACTGATTGACACGTCCGGAAAAAGTCAAACACTAAATAAAGATGATATACTGATAATTGCACATCCTCATGATTTAATTACTCAAAAATGTTGGAGTAAATATCAACAATATCTATATCATAATAAAATCATTCAACCATTTAAACAAGTATTCCGTGAATATTATCCTGTAACTGAGGATGAACGAAATGCAGGGAATGTATCCCGAAGGTATGCAGGAAATCAAGTACAGCCTAAAAAAACTATGGCGCTCTTGAAAACATGCGGTTGGACGTCGGACTACGAGGAAGGGCTGCAACGTGTCTGGCATAAAGAAAACTTGATTGCTCGTATGTACGCATTAGCCGACTGGTTCTCTCCGGCTGATATTGAAGCGCCAACATTGGAAACGATTCAGTTTTTCAGTCGTGACAAATATGAATTGGTATCGTTCGCTGATATTCCTCCTGTGATTTTCTCAGAAACTATGCGAGATATTGATTTAGCTGTCAGTGTTGCTCACGCAGGCGGAGTTGATCCCGAAGCCAGTCAATCTACCGTTGAAATGCGTATCGCTATCGCTCGTGAACTGCTCTCTATGCTGTCGGTCAATAATGTTAACTTCCTGACTGCTCACGCTCAGATTAAAGGTAGTTTGGGTGAATATTCCGTGCATATGGGATCGGGCGTAATCCATAAATCCGGCACAGGCATGATTGCCGTGCTGCCTGTTCATTCACAAGCCAGAGGCCGCATTTTCATTCCATTTGCCGATGATGACCCAAAAACCGCTGAGATACTTTCAAAAATTCTGCTCTTTGCGGATGACAAGAAGATAAAAGACCCCAGTATTTTAGGGCAAATAAAGTAATTGTAAAGGGAAATACACCAATCGCAGTTTCCAAAGTGCCGTGGGTGCTGGCGCCGACAAGCCGCGATGGCAGCGATACGGTATTCCAAATAAAAATGAATTTCATTATATCCATATAGCAGATACTTATGAACGTGCAGAAGAAATAGGAAATGAAGCTCTCAATGATCTTGCAGACCTATCATAAGGATACTGAAAAGAAACAAAAGCAGCTGCTGAAGAATAACTATCAGCGGCTGCTCTTGTTGTGGATACTCTTTGATTACTTTTGATTAATCCTAAAACCCAACTCAAATATCCGTACATAATGTGGTGAGAATTAATGTTAAAATGCTGAATCCTTAGTTATTTATTTCCCTAAAATCATTTACCGCCAGTACCTCCCCTGTTCTAGAATCCATTCTTACCAGCAAATCCTGATATCTAGAATCGGTGCTTGGATATAATGCAAACTCCCAGGACTTTCCGCTGCATCCTAATACTACTTTAGGATTATCATACTGATAAATACTTTCCTCACCTAATTCGGCTATTACTATATCAAAAGCTTCGTTGATATCAATATTTCAATTCTCCGTGTTAAGGATATAAGAACCCCCTCCTAATTGTTTTTTAGTACCATATGATGACCTGAAACTTATAATACTATTATCACTCATATCAAAACGAACTTGAGCATCAGCATCTATTTCTTTTGAGACATTTTCCTCATAATAGAAATAAGATATTTTCCCCTTTCTATCCTTTATCTGCTCTTTTCCAATAAATCCGACATTTATATAATTCAAATGCATGGTATCTCTCCATTCATTAACTCTTTGCGTTGCAAATGGTAGACCTGACTTTCAATATATTTAGACATATCAGAAGTAGAAAAGATTTTTTACTCATCATATGCGTCATTCCTTTCCTGAAACACGAAACCTTGCAAAATTGATAATAGCTTCCTGTCATCTTGATTACCTTGGGCAAAGAACCCGTTACAAGCCAACCTTTTTCTTATCTTTATTTCACGAACAAACTTGAAGAATAAAAAATATCCTTAATTACATTGTCTAAATTATCATTATTCTCTTTTGAGTTCGCTTTTGCAATTAGCTCAACCAACATTTCTGATAATGCACCAAAGAGTTTTGGGCTGGAACCAACTTCACTATTTGCTGCAACTGTAAAATTTAGTATCCCTCCTTGAATTTTATCGTTTTCGCTAAGATATGTTTTGATGTTCTTTTTCGTGTAACTTAGATATTCTTCTGTTAGCCCCATAAAGGCTTTTTCATCGTACTCAAGGATTGTATCTTTATACTCCGCCTCATTTTCAATTGTATAATTAAATATGATTTTTAAATTATCAGAATCAGATGATGGAAAATACTCCATCCCCAAAAGGCCATAATAACTGGCGTTTCTGTGCAAAAATACCTCTAATGCAGCTTTGGTGTTCGTACCCGATCTATCACATTGTACTTGAATATTCTCTTTATTACTCAAGCTATTAGTGATATTTATTGAGGGCATCTCACCAATCCAATATTTTATTTTCCCATTTTTTAAGTCAATTGTATTAATCAATTTACACCTCCTACTTGCCGATTCCCCAAAAATTTAGCATAAACTTAATATGCAAACGCAGCTTCAAACGCTTTCCTTATCATTTCGATTGCCGCATCATATTGCTTGGATTCCAATACTTATCCTGCTGGATAAACCTTCCGTACCTGGTTCATAATACCTTACTCTCAAATAAACCAATTCAGCTTCGATATCATGACTTTCTCCTGCAAATCCCCATGGACTATTGGTTAACCTAGCATTCTTACCTACCGGTGATAATGACTCACCAAATGGTGCAAAGCGGTTATTATCAATAATACCAGCATTCATTTTAGTGATTGCAAATTGTTTAACTATAAAAATGACTATTCACTGTTTTTTCCAAACTTGTTTTTTCTTTCTATCCAAACAGCCCTGACCAACAGAATTTCATTGTTTGACAGGGTTTGTTTTTCTCAGCCCTTGAAACTAATAGATATTCTACAGTTTTTTGAATTATCAGTTGAGCCGTAACTTCGGGGACGAGGATAAAATTTAGAACAAACGAGTACAACCGCCGCCCTCACGGATGGCGGTTGCGTATTGGTATGTGGCTATTATTCTGGATATAGATTCCGGCACATAATCTTTCCTGCCACGAAGGTTGATTATTCCTATCTGCTAATTTCATTATTTGCATCATGTAAACACCTTCATTATCAGGATTTATGGTATCCGTGTTGTAATCAATTACGAAAAGCAGATAGTCATCTTTATCAGTGCTTATTGTGACGGAAAAGCGGATCATTAGGGATTTTTTATCTGATCTTATTTTTAACGCTCACTGTTTCCTCGCTAATAAAATCAGGATTGCTATATGTCACACCACCTGTTGTTTCCACCAAAGCAATAAGTCAAGGTATAGGTTCATTCTCAGCAACATTGGAATAGAGTATAGCCATAATAAATTGACAGGTTACTCTTTTTTCATCACTTCCAATGATACAATATCTCATGAGCAGAAATTTTAATAACACAATCGTCACAATATCCACCATTTTCATCTATTAATGCAGCCTCAATGATTACCGTTTCATACCCATAATAAAATCTAATAGTTTCAATATTGTAGCGATGAGTCGTAATAAACTCCAAGAATTCTACATCGTAATACCTCGTTCCTTCAACAATTAAACCATTTCTTTTTCTGACCTCTGCAACCATATCTGAATCATCGACGCCAAAGAACATTACATCACATGAGCGGAATTCCTCACTATCATCATAATGCAGGTCATTATAATGTAGTATCAATACTTTTTCCCTCCATTCAATATTCTGTATTCTTTGATCATGCATCGAATCTAAAACTGGTAATTTCTTTAAATTATATTTTTGTTCCATTTATTAAAAATCCTCTCTAAGATACTCTAATTTATATCCAAACACCAACCATTATTATGCAACCATTCAAGAATTTGTTTTGTTAAGTTAGGGGTTCCATTATGAGCATCATGAATTTTTCCACTTTGCGAAATAGAAGTTCCATCATCAAAATGTACGTGTGGTTCTGAATACTGAGGATCAGGATTATCTACTCGCTTAACCCCTCGTGGTGCCTGTCCCTTTTCAATTTGTTTATTCATCTGATTAGGAGACGTTGAGTCTTGAGGCTTGCTGTCAGATTTCCCCTTATTACCTTTTGATTTCCCTTTTGATTTATCTTTCGAGTTACCTGCATCCTTTGCTTCCGTGCGTGATGGTGCTGGGCATGGTGTTGGTCCACCTTCTACATATCCTGAAGTATCTGTTGGGCCAAAAATATTGTTGTATATTTCCATTCCACCTACAACAACTGTAACCGTGCCTGCGAACAATAAAGCAGCGGCATCCGCTGGACCTGGTATAGGCGAATCTAATTGTGAGATAATACCTGCTGCTGTCCAAACCCACTCCAATACTTCTGCTGCATCTTCGCCAGATGGATCACGGAAGCAAATAGGATTGTTCATGCAGTAAACGTATAAGTTGCCACTTTGACGGATAGCGTTAATATCAGGCACAAAATTGTAGATATTTAACCCTAACGGATCTTGACCTTGATTGTTCTTTACAGGGTTATCCCCATAAATCATATTGCTTGGATTCCAGTGCTTATCGGAAGATAACCAGCGTGAAGTTCCTGGCTCATAATACCTTGCTCTCAAATAAACCAATTCAGCTTCAATATCATGACTTTCTCCTGCAAATCCCCAAGGACTATTAGTTAATCTAGCGTTCTTACCTACAGGTGATAATGGTTCCCCAAAAGGTGCAAAGCGGTTGTTGTCAATAATACCAGCATTCATATTAGTGATTGCAACGGTAGAACCTAAAGCATCACTTAAATAATACAATGGATTATTTGGAACACCTTCTACATGACCTAAGTCTTCTACACTGATACGTTCACCATTACCATAAGTATAAACACCACGGTAATTTCCGTCAATGTCAGTCGTCATCAATACCTGTGTGAATTCCTGATTGATATCATTAATGTAGTTGGTAACTTCAAAGATTTCTGGGTTGGTTAATTCATAATCATTACCATCGTTTGGTACATCTGGATTATTCGGTTTATTTGGCTTACCTGGTTTATCTGGATTTCCTGAATTACCTGGTTTGTCCGGATTGCCTGGATTACCTGGTTTATCCGGCTTATCTGGTTTATTAGGATTACCATTATTATCTTTATTCTTGTCCCATCCATAGTGGTTTCCATTATTAGTTTTATCTTTGTTTTTATCTTTGTTTTTACCATTGGCGTAACCGTTACCATTTTCATCTAAATTCTTATCATAACCATTGTTGGAGCCATTGGCATTATTGTTTCCATTGGAATTTCCATTATTGGTACCATTATTTCCATTACCGTTGCCATTGCTTCCGTTACCATTGTTTCCATTGCCATTGTTTCCATTACCGTT
>NZ_DAMADT010000037.1:0-43360 GCF_031997925.1 Lachnoclostridium sp.
TAGAGCACCTGACTCTTAATCAGGGTGTCCAGGGTTCGAGCCCCTGAAGACGCATTAGAAGTCTTCGTTTGGCAGATAATAGCTGCTGGGTGAGGACTTTTTTAATGCACAAGGATTGTAGCGTGGAACATTCTTTCTATGTCAATATTTTTATCGTTTTATAGTAGATTTGATACTTTTTAAGAAATTTTTAAAAAAATAAAAAAAATACTTGCAATTCTTGTCTACTTCCTATATAATAACTAATTGTTGATACCAAATACGCGTCTTTAGCTCAGTTGGTAGAGCACCTGACTCTTAATCAGGGTGTCCAGGGTTCGAGCCCCTGAAGACGCATCATAAAGTCCTCGTTTGGCGAACGCAAGAGTCGCTGGGTGAGGACTTTTTCTTGTCTAATTTCCTACCGCAGCGGCTTTGTAATCCCAGTTTTCTTTTCTTTTGAAATTCCACCATGCATATGATAAGTACTTGTATTTAAAAAACAAGCTCTCATCACAGAATCGTCTCCGTATCTCTTTCGTATAGAATCTATTGTTTCATCCAATTTACTCAATTTCTCATAGCGGTCCCAATCAAATAGGTTATACTGCATCGTATTCTCCTTGGTGATTCTACTTGTGTGCACACCCATTTGTCTAATTGGCGTCTTCCCATCCCATAGATCCTTAAATAAACGGCAAGCAAAACGATACACTTCCATCGTCGTATTAGAAGCAGAAAAAAGCATCCCTTGATGAGAGACTCTCTGAAAAGTATCCGTTGTAATCGAGACGGACACACACTGCCCTTTCACTCCATCCATTCGAAGTCTCGTACATACTGTTTCGCTTAACGATAGCAAAACGAGATTTGCATGCTCCATCGTAACAATATCGTAAGGTGTAGTTACGGAATTGCCATATCCCTTATTTGCTTCTAAAGGAACAAAAAGAGGAGATTCATCGATTCCATGTGAAAACTGGTGAAGTACTTCCCCATACTTTCCAAAATGAGATTTTAATATTTTTACGTCTGTTTGCGCTAACTCCCCTATCGTCTTAATCCCCAGATTAAAAAGTTTTTTTTCTGTCGCTCTTCCCACAAAAAATAACTCTCCTACCGGTAGTGGCCACATCTTCTTTGGAATCTCCTCTGGAAACATCGTATGCACCAAATTCGGCTTCTTTAGCTCCCCTGCCATCTTTGCTAATAACTTATTTGAAGATACACCAATATTTACTGTAAATTTTAATTCCTCTTCAATCAGATCTTTCAGATTATTTGCAACAATAACAGGTCCTCCATATAACAATTCACTCCCGCTCATATCAACAAAAGCTTCATCAATCGAATATTGCTCTACTTTAGGAGAAAACCTTTGCAAAATCTCCATTAATGACTTTGATGCTTTCACATACCTTTCATAATTTGGTGGAATGATTACTAAATTCGGGCATTTTTGTACTGCTGCTCCAAGAGCCTCACCCGTGTGAATTTTCATTTTTTTAGCAGAAGTAGATTTCGCTAAAACTATTCCATGCCTGTTCTCTTTATCTCCTCCAATTACGGAAGGGATCTCACGCAAATCCACGCTTTCCCCTAAAACGTGAAGTCGATAAGCTGCCTCCCAACTAAGAAACGCAGAGTTAACATCAATATGAAAAAAAATTTTTTCCTGCATTGCTATACTCCTTAAATAACATAACCATTTAGCTTACCATTCGAAACAAAGTCCATCTACCCGAGTCGGTATGATAGTGAAGTTCAGCCAAGCGAATCTCTCCAAACAGCTCTAAACGGCATCCATAAATAAGAATGGTGAGACCAGAGGGTTTTATTTGTTTACGATATGCAATTTCTATAATGTCAGCAGACACTCTCTCATGTGCTTCATTTTCTAATCGTATGCGTAGTGGCTTAACCTCGCCTAAGGTACTGCAAAAGGAAATCATATCAACGGGAATGTTATTTTGCACTTTCCTACACCTCTTTTCAACAACTTAAATGCTACATTCCATAAAAAACTACGGTATAAAGTAAATGACCAAGTAAAAGCATACTTCGCAAACTTTTCCTGGTTATGAATAAACCTCTTTCTATAGTTTATGCAAAAAATATCGAACATATGTACGTTTATTATATCAGAACATATGTTCTATTGTAAAGTGGTATTCTATAACATTTTTTACATTAAGGAAATGTAAATTCGGTTTCAATCTATATGATATCTGCGTTTATTCTCTTTAGGTTATTCGTTAAATAATGGTAGTATTTATATTTTAATTACTATATAATAAAAAACAATAATTCACCAACGATATGATAGGTGAATTAAATTCTCTTGAATTGCATGGAAAAGGATTGGCATGGAAGATATAAACATTAAGCAAGTAAATAAGTCATATTGCGTAAAAATAACGGTATCGGATTGATTCTAAATGAAGAACGAAATTGGTGATAGGTCTATGAAAGCATAGAAAATGCCATTATCTTTTGTCTTCAAATAAGAAAAGCATAAATAGAAAAAACAAAGAATTAAAATACCCTAAGGGTATAGGAAAGATAAAGATTTCGTACAATATTTCATATAAATAGGAAGGAGAAACAACTATGTGTGGACGCTACTATGTGGATGAAGAAAGCAATGAAGAGTTACTTCGTATTATAAGAAATTTAGATCGGCGTCTTCAGGGGGAACGTCTACAGACACCTGACTCAAACAATGAGGGTACACACGTTCCAAGAAAGTTTAAAACTGGTGAAATTTATCCCACCAACACTGCTCCGATTATAGCGAGAAAGGAAGGGAGCATTCTGCCCTCTGCAATGACTTGGGGATATAAAGGTTTTGAGGGAAGTAAAGTAATTATTAATGCACGTAGTGAAAGTGCATCGGAAAAAAGAATGTTTGCGAATGATTTGGAATCTAGACGTATTGTAGTTCCCGCAAGTGGCTTTTATGAATGGGAGCATAGTGGTTCCAAAACCAAATATTATTTTACCTCCAAGCAGGAAAAACCTCTTTATATGGCTGGTCTATCTCACCTCGATGAAGAGGAAGATCGCTTTGTTATTCTCACAACAGCAGCAAATGAATCGATGATAGACATTCATAATCGCATGCCTGTCTTATTAAAAGAAGATGAAATTGAAGGCTGGCTATCCTCCAGAAAAGAAGCAATTTCTATTATGAAACGCACACCAGAACAGTTACAAAAAACCAACGCCTCCCTAAAGGAACCAGAATTTGAGCAACTTAGATTTCCATGGTAACGCTCTCATGAAATTTACCATAAAGCGAGTTTTTTATTCCTTTTCTTTGTTGGTTGTGTACATTGACAAATATTTAACATTGTTATAAAATGTCGTTGAATCAATTAGATTAATTTTTTTAAGTAAGTTTGTTAAATATTTAACAGTACTAAATCTACTTTAGATATTAACTCTGTAATACAAATATATTACATCTTAGGAGGATAAGGATATGACAAAAAAAGTGGAATTACAGACAACTGGATTAGTAGACTCTCTCGAAGCATTAACAGCAAAATTAAGAGAGTTAAAAGAAGCACAAGAGCTCTTTGCTACCTACTCTCAAGAGCAAGTTGATAAAATCTTCTTCGCTGCTGCCATGGCTGCCAATCAGCAACGTATTCCGTTAGCAAAGATGGCCGTAGAAGAAACTGGTATGGGTATTGTAGAAGATAAAGTAATTAAGAATCATTATGCTGCAGAGTATATTTACAATGCATACAAAGATACAAAAACATGTGGAGTGATTGAAGAAGATTCTAGCTTTGGTATCAAAAAAATTGCAGAGCCAATCGGCGTAGTTGCAGCTGTAATCCCAACTACCAATCCTACCTCCACCGCTATCTTTAAAACATTACTTTGTTTAAAGACTCGTAACGCAATCATCATCAGCCCACATCCTCGTGCTAAGAACTGTACCATTGCAGCTGCTAAAGTGGTATTAGATGCTGCAGTTGCAGCAGGTGCTCCTGCAGGAATTATTGGCTGGATTGACGTTCCATCACTTGAATTAACCAATGAGGTTATGAAGAATGCAGATATCATCCTTGCAACTGGTGGACCTGGTATGGTAAAGGCTGCTTATTCTTCTGGTAAACCAGCGCTTGGTGTTGGTGCAGGTAATACCCCTGTTATTATGGATGAAAGCTGTGATGTTCGCCTTGCAGTAAGCTCTATTATTCACTCTAAGACATTTGATAACGGTATGATTTGTGCCTCCGAACAATCTGTAATCATCAGTGATAAGATTTATGAAGCTGCTAAGAAAGAATTCAAGGATCGCGGTTGCCATCTCTGCTCCCCAGAAGAGACTCAGAAACTTCGTGAAACAATCTTAATCAATGGTGCTCTTAATGCTAAGATTGTTGGACAAAGCGCTCATACGATTGCAAAGCTTGCAGGATTTGACGTACCAGAAGCCGCTAAGATTTTAATTGGCGAAGTAGAATCTGTTGAATTAGAAGAGCAATTTGCACATGAGAAACTTTCTCCAGTTCTTGCTATGTACAAGTCAAAATCCTTTGAGGATGCAGTAAGCAAAGCTGCTCGTCTTGTTGCAGATGGTGGTTATGGCCATACTTCTTCTATCTATATTAATGTAGGTACTGGGCAAGAAAAGATTGCAAAGTTCTCTGATGCTATGAAGACTTGCCGTATTCTTGTAAATACACCTTCCTCCCATGGTGGTATTGGTGACCTTTATAACTTTAAATTAGCTCCATCTCTTACTCTTGGCTGTGGCTCCTGGGGCGGTAACTCCGTATCAGAAAACGTAGGAGTAAAGCACTTAATCAACATTAAGACAGTTGCTGAGAGGAGAGAAAACATGCTTTGGTTTAGAGCACCTGAGAAAGTATACTTTAAGAAGGGTTGTTTACCAGTAGCCCTCGCAGAATTAAAAGATGTAATGAATAAAAAGAAAGTATTTATTGTAACCGATGCTTTCCTTTATAAGAATGGCTATACAAAGTGCGTTACGGATCAATTAGATGCTATGGGAATTCAGCATACTACTTTCTATAACGTTGCTCCAGATCCATCTTTAGCAAGTGCTGCAGAAGGTGCAGAAGCAATGAGACTCTTCGAGCCAGATTGCATTATCGCAATCGGTGGTGGTTCTGCAATGGATGCCGCAAAGATTATGTGGGTTATGTATGAACATCCAGAAGTAAACTTCCTTGACCTTGCAATGCGTTTCATGGATATTAGAAAGCGTGTTTACTCCTTCCCTAAGATGGGTGAAAAGGCTTACTTTATCGCAATTCCAACTTCCTCCGGTACTGGTTCTGAAGTTACACCATTTGCTGTTATTACCGATGAAAGAACTGGCGTAAAATATCCACTTGCAGATTACGAATTACTTCCTAAGATGGCTATTATTGATGCTGACATGATGATGAACCAGCCTAAGGGATTAACTTCCGCTTCTGGTATTGATGCCCTTACCCATGCATTAGAGGCATACGCTTCTATCATGGCTACTGACTATACGGATGGTTTAGCATTAAAAGCTATGAAGAATATTTTCGCTTACCTTCCAAGTGCATATGAAAATGGTGCTTCTGATCCGATTGCAAGAGAAAAGATGGCAGATGCTTCTACCTTAGCTGGTATGGCGTTCGCGAATGCATTCTTAGGAGTTTGCCACTCCATGGCTCATAAATTAGGTGCATTCCACCACTTGCCACACGGTGTAGCTAACGCACTCTTAATCAATGAAGTAATGCGCTTTAACTCCGTTAGCATTCCTACAAAAATGGGTACTTTCTCTCAATATCAATACCCACATGCATTAGATCGTTACGTAGAATGTGCGAACTTCTTAGGTATTGCCGGAAAGAACGATAATGAGAAGTTCGAAAACCTTTTGAAAGCAATTGATGAATTAAAAGAAAAAGTCGGTATCAAGAAAACCATCAAAGAATATGGCGTAGACGAGAAATATTTCTTAGATACTTTGGATGCTATGGTTGAACAGGCCTTCGATGATCAGTGTACTGGCGCTAACCCAAGATATCCATTAATGAAGGAAATCAAGGAAATCTATCTCAAAGTTTACTACGGTAAATAAGATAAGAAAGTATGTAGGTTTCCTGTCATAAATTAAACTTACACGCTTCACATTTCTCGCTCCCCCCTCTAAGGGTTCCTATAGAAAAAGAAGGAAGAGACTCCCCATTTCTCTTCCTTCTTTTATATGTAAAAGCGGAGATTGCAATCCGCTTACGCTACCAGCTCTACCTCATTGCCACTACGTGGCATTAAAATATCTTTATTTTTTATACTATACATCCTTTCTCTGTCACATTCATTTTTCTCTCGTAATAGCTGTTTTGTTCTAAATAAAAATCCTCTAGATTCCTATCTTTATCTAATAATTCTTTGATACCAATCGTTCCAAGATTAACTCCTTTCGACAGAATCATTACACGATCACAGAGTTTTTCCATCTCCCAGAGCATAGTACTTGATACTATAATACCTATTCCCTGCTCATGAGAAATAATTTTTAAAAACTCTCTAACTTTTCTAGTAGCAATTGGATTATAATCTTTTGTTGGCTCATCTAGTACAATTAGCTTTGGATTACTAAGAAGTGATATTCCAATTAAAAGTATAAGTTTCATTTCAACAGAATAGTTTCTTACTTTCATGTTTAAATCCAGCTGAGAAGTAATTAATACAACCACTTTTTCTAACTGCTCTTTCCCAACTTTTCTTGCTTTTGCAGATCGATATAAGTTCTCTAACCCTGTTAGATGCTCCGATAAGTGTGGTAAATTCACTAACATACCTATTTCTTTTATAGCATCTTCATAATTATAATCAAGGTCATATCCGCCTATAATTATGGTACCTTCTTCTTTTTTAAGTACTCCAGTAACCATATTAATAATTGTAGTCTTTCCATCCCCCTTTTGCCCTAGGATGCCAAGAATCTCACTGGAATACCCAGTGAGAGAAATACGATTTACCACTTTATGTCCTCTATATTGTTTGGTTAACCCTACAACTTGTAATACGATAGTTTTCTTACTCATTTTACCTCCAAGATACACTTGTTTACATATATAATTGAAAGAAACCGAACCCTTTCACTAAAGTTTTAGTTATCCGTTATTATGTTTAAAGTATCGTCATATGTTGTTTCTTTAACCAAACATTTTACAGTTTTATATAATCAAATAGAGACCATTTCGAAGTCCCTTAATCCAGGATCTTTTCTCAAAATGGTCTCTAATTAATTATTACTCTTTCTCACTGCTTATTCTTTATTCTAATATTCATTACATATTATTCAATACTTATTATTCAATACTTATTACTTATTATTCATTACTCATTACTCATTACTCATTACTCATTATTCATTACTCATTACCTATAAATTATTATTAATTACCTATTCATATTCTACAACATCTAACCACTTCATTAGTAGCTCTTTCTCTTCTGGCTTATTTTTACTTAACTGAGCTGCTGCTACAATTGGTAACCAAGTCTGAACATAACATTTCTCAGTTTTGCTCTTTTTACAAAATACATCTAGATAATAATCTGCAAGTTTTTGATCTTCTAAGGCAAACAACAAATAGGTCCTAGCCGTATCCGCACTTGCATTTCCCTGTGTAGCATGTACCCAGTCAATCACATACATCTTATCACTCGATAGGATAATATTATTAGGATGGAAATCACCGTGGCATACCTTCACATGCTTTGGCATACCATCTAATCTAGTTAACAAATCGTATTTTTTAATATTGTCTAACATCTCAAGGCTATTAATCTGACGAATTAACTTATCTTTTAATTTATTTAACAATGGTGCTCTCTTAGAATGAATCTCAAGTTGAAGGTCAACCATTTGATTTATGTACTCTTCTTTTTTCTCCGGATTTTCTTTCATTAACTGACTTAAGGTCTTTCCCTCAATAAAATTCATAGTAATTGACCATTGTCCATCTTCAATTCCAACTTCACTAATACATGGAATTGCTAGACCCGTTTCCTCTACTCTGGTTGTATTCAATGCCTCATTAAGTACGTCCGTTTTGTTTGTTTCCTTATGGAAAACCTTAATTGCATTATCTCCATTGCGATAAACACTAGCTTTCTGTCCTTTTGAAATTAAGTTTGTAAGCTTCATAATGTTTTCTCCTCTCGTCTAGTCTTTTATAAGTCATACTATACTTCGTATTCTATATAGTTTTGTAACATTTATATAAAATACTCTGAATTTATACAATAATTATAGCATATATTGCTAATTTTGTATAGCTCTATCTCTGGTTTATTTTAGAAAATATCGATGCATTTACTTACTTAACTACAATTTAGGGACATCTTTGCCACATAAGTATCATACTTCCTTTACTTCAATAATTGCATATACTATAATAAAGACAGATACTCATTTTATTATACATAACAGGGAGAATTAAAATGTTAGAAAAGTTAAAAGAAGAAGTTTATCAAGCTAATATGATGTTACCGAAACACGGATTAATTACATTAACATGGGGTAATGTTTCTGCCAGGGATAAAGATACAGGGTATATTGTAATTAAACCATCCGGAGTTGAGTATACTAATATGAGACCAGAGGACATGGTTGTGGTAGACCTAGAAGGACATGTAATGGAAGGTTCCCTAAATCCTTCTTCCGATACCCCAACTCATATAGAATTATATAATGCATATCCTGATCTTGGTGGTATTGTTCATACTCATTCACGATTTGCAACTATATTTGCACAAGCAGGTGCTTCCATACCTGCACTTGGTACTACCCATGCAGACTACTTTTACGGTTCCATACCATGCACTCGTAAAATGACCAAAAATGAAATTAAAGGATCTTATGAGAAAGAAACGGGAAGTGTTATCATTGATACCTTTGAAGAACATAACGTCGATCCATATCAGGTTCCATCCGTTCTCGTTCATAGTCACGGTCCATTCACCTGGGGTAACAGTGCTATGAAAGCTGTGGAAAATGCGATTGTTTTAGAGGAAGTAGCTCAGATGGCTTGGCATACACTTCTACTCTATCAAAGTAATCATATGACTACCACCTGCCCTTCCATGCAACAGGATTTACTGGACAAACACTACCTTCGAAAACATGGTCCAAACTCATATTATGGTCAAAAAGGTTTTGAATAGTTTTTTGTTTCCATGATTTATAGTATTTTAACTTGCGACATGCATAAAAATACTTTATAATACCAATATACGGGCACCCCGTCAAGTCTTCTTGATCGGGGTCTTGTCGTTTATTTACAATCACTTTTCGACCGCTTTTCAAACGCTTTTTCACATAGATTCGGAGGATTTTATGAAGGTTAATTTTAGAAAATACTTCCGTAGGCTCCTTGCAATTACAGTAACTGTATTATTAACGGTTTCTCCTGCCTCAGCCTATGCGGATACCAATACAAATAAAGAAAATGTTCCGTCAACTGTTGATGTGTCTGATTTTGCCTGGCCAACCGGGCCAGAAGTATATGCCGACGCTGCTATTGTCATGGAAGCTAGCACCGGTTTAATTTTATATGAGAAAGATATTTATGATAAACACTATCCTGCTAGTATCACTAAGATTATGACGACCTTACTAGCTATAGAAAATTGTAATTTAAATGAAACTATGACGATGTCACATGCTGCAGAATGGGATGTTGATTTTAATAGTAGCCGAATTGGTCTTGTGGAAGGTGAATCCGTATCCTTAAAAGATGCTTTATACGCTGTTATGTTAGAATCTGCGAATGAAGTATCTTACGGTGTCGGTGAGCATGTTGCAAACGGTTCAATGACTGATTTTACTGCAATGATGAATGCCAGGGCAAAAGAGCTTGGAAGCGTTAATACTAATTTCGTTAATCCTAATGGTCTCCATGATGATAACCACTATACTTGTGCCTATGATATGGCACTAATCAGCCGTGCAGCAATTATGCTACCTGAATTTCGTACCATTACAGGTAGTCGTACTTATACCATGCCAGCTACTAATAAAAATGTAGCACGCCCTTTGGCAAATCATCACCGTTTTATTCGTAAAACTTTAAATTATGATGGTGCTATTGGAGGAAAGACTGGTGGTACAGCAGAAGCTAAAACAACATTGGTTACTTATGCCGAGCGTAATGGATTGACCTTAATTGCGGTTGTTCTACATGTTGATACAGGTTTGCACGCATATGAGGATACTGCAAAAATCCTTGATTTTGCATTTGATAATTATGCTCTATATCGTATTGAAGATACTGAAAATATAAATAATTCTGGTTTTACATCTTTATTTAAAGATTTTCCTGCCTTTGTTAAACCAGAGCAAAGCCCACTACGCTTAAGCTCAAATAGTAACGTGGTTTTACCAGTGACAGCCAATTATAAAGATGCTGATAAAACCATAACTTATACTCCCGTAAAAGAATTCGTTCACGGTAATAATGTTGTGGGACAAATCTCCTATTCCTATGCAGGAAAATATGTTGGAGCAACTGATATTTTATACTATAATAAAGAATATCCTTTAACGAAAGCAGCGTTTGATGCACAATGGCCTGATTACTTGATTCCTCCTGAACTTGTTTTTAAAGACTCTGAAACGAATGTAACCCTTGGTTCAGGATCTTCTGAAGATGTACCAGTAGATTCAAAATCCACTCATGAAAAAGATTCAAAAAAACAAGGCTCTTCCGTATTAAAACCAATACTTCTCGGAGCTACAGCTACCGTTATAGTTCTTTTGATTGGATACTATATACTTTTTATTGAATTGCCTCATAGGAAACGTCGTAGAAGATATCATGAGAATCATAAACGCCGAATGGATTCTATGCGCAGAAATTATCGTGAAGATTATATCGAATAGAAATCTAAACTGTTTTACAAAAGGTCAGCACTTTTCATAGTACTGACCTTTCCATTTCTTACTCTATTCTTTTTTTATCACTCTCTACTATACCTTGTAGTAAGTTATTAATTTGATCCAATTTATTTGTCATGTCTTTTATTTCATTATGATACTCATTATTCAATGTTACAATTTGTTCTTCCAATCCTAATTGATTGTTCTTAAGAAGATTCGGTAATGCTCCCTCCAACATAGAAACAACATTATTAATTTCCTTTAGAGTAGACTGAGTATTTTCATTCGTATTTAATGCTACTTGACGAGCATTCTCTCTACTATATTGAACCAATGCTTTAATTCCATGACGAAGCAATTTTGTATTCTCTTCTTGTTCTTTTTGTATGTTTTTTTCAAAGGATTCGAGGCGAGCTAAAATATCAAGCATAGAAACACTTTGAACTTCTTCCTCACTCTCTTCCCCGGCTGCTTTATATATTGCTCTTTCTAACCTTTCAATTTTTGTATAATTACGTTTCATTTCAAACATAGCTTGTTCAAACTTATCGTCGAAATCACATTGATCAAGTTGATATTTTTGGTAGATATCATGCTCTATCTTATCTACTAGAAAATAAGCAGCAATCAACATTAAAACAGCGGCAAGCGCTACTGCCAGATAATCCTTATGGAATTCAATTAAGATAAATGCTGCAAAAAAAGCGGCTGCAACAAAGAAGATAATATAAATAACCTTTGATTTTTTACTCTTCAATCCGTACCCCTCCTGCGCTGTTTTATCAGCTATGTCTGTATTGTAATTATATCATATTGCTTATCAGAAGTTATCCTTTCAACTTCTGATAAAAGGTGCGAGTTTTGCACCGTCAATCTGATCATCGGAACATTTTTGTTCCGATGATATAGTTATCGGATAATTTCCGCAATTTTATGATATTTGTTTTATTTTTTATCTTATTTGCAATATTTATATCAATAAGATAGAACAGATTAGTTTTACCACTCTAGTCTTCTCAGATTTCTATCTATAGGACAAATTAAAAAAGCTGTAGGTATCTAACCTACAGCCTATTACGTCCCCAACAGGAATCGAACCTGTAACTAATCCTTAGGAGGGATTTATTATATCCGTTTAACTATGGGGACTTGGATGTCACAATATTTATTATATTCAAATTATCCGATAAAGTCAACCATTCCTTGCATCCAAATCGTTCCCCTAAATCTTCTTCCTACTTGTGGCTCTCCAAATAAATCCTCCTTATTAATACATACTTCAAAGGTTAATGCATTGCATTCGAGTTGCATTACATAGAGAATTTCCTTTGTTTCTTCGTTCTTTACTTCTCTCCATTCTATAATAGTTCCTAAGACCGTGTAGTTATCAGACTCAGATCCATATGGAATAAATGAAGTTTCTACGATAGAATAAATATCTTCCTTTTTAACTCTTTTAGAAACCATGGCATACATATCAATATCATCGATTGTTAGGCTATCGATTGCTTCTTGGTTTCCTTTTTTAGCTTCTGCAATCAACTGATTACGATATTTCATATCTGCAGTACTGCTTCTCATCTGATGCTCCGTCTTTTCTACGGGAAGTAATATCTTTCCCTCCGCGGCTAATCCAGACAATGTAATTGATCGAAGTCCGATAGAATCTCTCTTCGATTTTATTGATAAATAGTCAATGACATTCTGCAAATAAAAGATAAGAGATACACCTAGACGATAGTCATCACACATTCCGGTATAAGCATCTGTATCAACTCTTTTACTGATAAAGACCTCTTCCCTTGTACTAACATTTTGACCATGAAAATAAGGATAATAATGTTCAACATGGAATTGGTCATTCTCATCGTACTCACCGCGTACCGTTATCCCTATTCCTTCTGCAAATTCATAAGATAATTCTGCAACAACAGTATTATCCTCAAAACTATATCTATGCTTGTCTGTAGCTTGTTCCACTACTTTATGAATTAAGTCTTCCACTTGTATTCTATTATTTAATTTACTAAATCCTATTGCCCTTAAAAAACTATGCATTAATTCACCCAATAACTTTCTTTTTGCTGTATTTCATTCTATGTGAAAACTCCATTTCTTAGTTATATCATATTAATGTAATCTTAGCAACTAGGGAATATAGTAACTATCATTTTGGCATCACTCCTCAATTGTGTCACGTATATAAGTTGTTAGTTCTTGTGACAAATCTACGATTCTTCCCTTTTTACTTAAATCCAATTCTTTTATACCTAACACTTGTACTACTGGACGGGTTGGCATACGATAGTTTTGACTTATTACTATACCAATTTCTTCCGTATTTAATAGAACGTACGTTCCTATTGGATATACTGCTACAACTTCAACAAATGCATTCACTACTTTAAAATCAAATAGTATTCCTGCTTTACTCATTATATTATCGATAACATGATGGACTTTGTATTTTAGCCTGTGATCACTGTAAACAGCACGATCCAACTCATCGCAGATAGCCACAATTTTCGTTTCTAAACTAATCCTATCACTTGTCAGATGCATTGGATAACCACTTCCATCATCTCGCTCATGATGGCTTAGAACAATTTCCTTCGCTGTATTTGATAGCCACTCCTCATCTTTCACCATGGTGTATCCTGTTAATACGTGCTTTTTAATCTCGGTTAATTGCTTTTCATCACATTCGTCTATATCTATTTTTTCATAATCAAATGGTAAATAGGACATTCCTAAGTCATGAAGCAAAGATCCTATAGCAATTTCTTGTATCTTCTTCTGAGGCAATTTTAGCTTTAAAGCTATTAACACTGCTAGAGTTGATACATTGACGCTATGGGTATAGGTAGAATGATTCTTTTCCCGTATTGTAGAAACGTTGTACATTACATTTGGTTGTTCTAATATTTCTTGAATGATATGATTTGCAACATCCACTACGCCAGTTAATTCATTACTTGCGCAACATGTATAACGTTCGATTGTATTCTTAATCTGTCCAACACATTCTTCTAAAATCTTTTTTTCAACCTGGGCTTCTACTGTACCTTGTACTAGATTATCTATTTTTTGTTCTTTCACTTCCTCAATAAAAATCCAGTCAATATGTAGCTCTTTTAATTTTCGGATATACTCTTTTTTGATCTTTGATCCAACTGGAATGATAACAAGACCGTGGATTGTTGCAATTTCTTTTGCAACGATCTCTCCGCCTACTAATTTATCTACAGATATTCGTTTCAATGAGCTACTCCTCCACTTCATTATTAACATGATATAAGCAAGCTGTCACTTTTTGTAAATTAAACTACCATAATGAAAACTTATTAATAAAAAGTCTTAGAACGAAGACACTTCTTTCATTCGCTCTAAGACTACTTTATCTTACTCAAAATAGTTCTTCTTATTTTTTGCTTCGCTTAATACCTGCTTTTCTTCTTCTGATAAAAGTACAAATGATTCCCCTTTAATAACTTCCTTTACATAGGTATAGCAACCTTCTCTACTACTATGCATTGAGGTAATAATAAACCCATTATTATTATCATCTAATAAGCAAAGGGAAAAACTTAGTTTGCCTCCCATTTCTTTGAAAGCATCATATTTAACAATACTACACTTTTGGTAGGCATTTAATAAGTTCTCTGTTATTCTATGAATACTATCTTTCATAGACTTGGTATCCTCTTTTAATTTGTCAACCTCTTGGAAACGATTTAAAATAGTACTTTCTAGAGTTTTACCATCGCTACCTTCCATAAAAGTATTATATTTTTTCTTTAATTTACTTTGTTTTACTAATATTATTATCTGAATAATGAAAATTAATAATAAAGCAACCGTAACTCCGAGCACTATATAACTACCATCTATACCAAGTCTATCAAATAGTTCCATTCTCCCTCATACCTTTCTCTTCTTCTCAAATTGTTTTATAAATCCTTTTTATCATTTTAAATCTGTTACTTAGACTAATGTATTTATTAAATCTAAAATACGTTCAAAATCTTCTTGAGAATAATATTCGATCTCTATTTTACCCTTATTATTATTTCCCCTACGAATATCAACTTTACTTCCAAAGATAGCCTTCATACGGTCTTCAATTTCTTTATAAATAAAATTATCATCCCGTGTTGCTGCAATTTCCTTTTCTGGCTTGTCCTTAGAAATATGTTTAACTAATTTTTCTGTTTCGCGTACACTTAATTTTTCATCGAATACCTTTGTTGCTAATCGATACTGTATTTCTCCATCTGTTATTGCTAATAATGCTCTCGCATGACCCCCAGATATCATATCATCGATTACCATTTGTTGTACACGTTTATCTAACTTTAATAAACGCATACTATTTGTAACAGAAACTCTACTTTTACCAACTCTCTCAGCAACCTCATCTTGTTTTAACTTAAATTCTGAGATTAATTTTTCATAAGCAAGTGCTTCTTCTATTGCATTTAAATCTTCTCTTTGTATATTTTCTATTAAAGCTATCTCTAAGACTTGTTGCTTTGTGAGTTCCTTGACTATAACTGGGATTTCTTTTAGGCCAGCAATTCTTGATGCTCTCCACCGTCTTTCTCCCGCTATAATCTCATAACGTTCTCCTTTTTTTTGAACAATTAAAGGTTGAATTACTCCATGCAATTTAATAGAATCCGCTAGCTCATGTAAGGCATCCTCATCAAAATGGGAACGCGGTTGTGATTTGTTAGGTTCTATATGATTAATATTGACCAATGTTTCACGTGAAACATTTTCTTGATTTCCCTTAACTTTAGGCTCACTCTTATCAATTTTCTCGACAATTAGTGAATCTAGCCCCTTGCCTAAACCCTTTTTTGGTGCCATAACTACTCTCCTTTTCTACGTCCAAACAAACTTTTTCCCTTCTTTTTCTGAGTATCTTTATTTGTTTGAACAGAAACCTCTTCTTCCACATTTCTATGATCTTGCTTAATTACTTCATCTGCCAAATCACGATATGCATCTGCTCCTGCTGATTTTGGATCATAAATACTAATTGGTAATCCATGACTTGGTGCTTCTGCTAATCTGACATTACGCGGAATTATAGAATTATATATGTTTTGTTCCAAATTACTTCTTACATTTTCTACAACTTGCAAGGAAAGATTCGTTCTAGCATCATACATAGTAAATACAACACCTTCAATTTCTAGTGATGCATTCAGTCTTTTTTTCACAAGATTAATTGTATGTACTAACTGAGATAAACCTTCCAAAGCGTAATATTCACATTGTATTGGTACGAGTACAGAATCAGCTGTAGTCATTGCATTAATTGTTAACGTATTTAGCGAAGGAGGACAGTCTATAATAATGTAGTCAAAGAAATCCTTAATTGGATTAATATGTTTTTTAAGTATATATTCCTTATCATCAATTCCTATCAGCTCTATTTCAGCACCAGCTAAATTAACATCTGATGGAATAACAACAAGATTTGGTACGATACTGTCATGCATGCATTTTTCAACATTAGATTCCCCAATCATAAGCTCATAAACAGTATTTTGCAAAGAAGCCTTATTGATGCCAAGGCCACTTGTAGTATTACCTTGAGGATCAATGTCAATTACAAGCACCTTCATGCCCTTTTCCGCTAAACATGCTGCTAAATTTATTGCAGTAGTTGTTTTCCCAACCCCACCTTTTTGATTTGCAACTGCTATCGTTTTTCCCATATTATCATCCTTCATCTTTCTTATGCTAACTTTTTTAATTATAACACGATATGATATAGATAGCTATAGATATTATGTAACAAAACATAAAAAATCCAAAAAAATTACTTTTTTCTACATTCAATATTGTTTCATAATTAAATTTTAATATTTGCAGAGGCTTTATTTTATTAAGTTTTTTCTTATGATTTTACTTGATCTCATAAATAAATAAAGAATAAATTTTAATTTCTAAGATATAAAGACATATAAATATTGTACTAAGTAGAGTTAATTAATAAAGCAAATTAGGAATTCTTATAGTGTTTCACGTGAAACATTATAAGTCTCTTTAACATATTCTACAATTAATTTAATGATAGATAAATACTGTGAGTACCCATTTGGGGTTATTGCTAGTAAATGTTTATTTACGAGGTCATCTTTTTCTTCTACGCTTAATTTTAAAATTAGTATATTTTATTAGACTGAGCGATACTTCATGTAAGACAATAATGCTATACTCTCCTAAGTTGAATTTTTTTCAACTATCATTATATTTTATAAATTTTTGATCAGCATGTCTGCATATACTTCTCCTAAAGTATTTTGAACTTCAACCTTAAGCTTATTTACTTCAATTTACGGATTAATATTTAAACAGAGATTGTTATATTATTTAAGGCTTTAATAGTATCTTTTGATTTATTTTTTGATTTATATTTTTTTATACCTTTTGGTTTGATTTTTTTGATTTTTTTAATGCTTTATAATTTGGTATTTTTTATTTAGATTCTTTATACTTTCTAATTTGCATTTCTGATTTGGATTTTTATGCTTTCTAATTTAGATTGTTTAATTTAGATTTTTTATAGGAACAATTTCTTCTATCGTTTTATTGAGAAAATGACGGTAACGATTTCATTTTCTTTTTTTAATAATGTAGCTCTATATTACTTAGATATAATTTATTTACTTCATACTATAAATGGATATAATACTTTATCCATTTATAGATTGCATTTGCTACACCATATTCACTACTAATATAGGATCAGTTTGATGCAGACAACTATATATTTTTTTGAATTCAATAACTGATACCATTCTCGAAAATTTGAAACAACTTTCATTAAACTATTTTAAAGTGTTAAACTTTTGTGTTTAGCACCATTAAACTTTTTTTGTCCTTGGCTATATACTAACACCATTAAACTTTTAGTTTCCAAAGTTATATAATAACATCAACCCTATGTTTTAGTTTTGTTATAATGTTTCACGTGAAACATTGTTTATATTCTCTTAATACTATAGATTTTAGATAAATTTTAGGTATTATGGAGAGTATAACTATATGAGTAATTATATTTACAGAGGATATGTTATATAAAATAATCTACAGGAGAACATATTTAATTAATTTCTTGGGATATAAAAATCTTAAATTAATCTGTGCGCATTTTGCATTTTATCGCGAAGAAAATTACACAGTCCACAAGTGAAACATAAACTGAATGATATTAAGAAGTAGATTAACACTTTACGGTACAAAACAATAATTTTACTAAAAACTGGGTATTATTTTTATATATAACTTAACGAAGACAAAAATATTTACTATTAAACTTGTACATAAAAACTAAAAAAAGAGATAGATTAAACTCTATCCCTTATCTTTATATAATTAAAACATATTTACAAAATTGTTTTTAATTGCATAAACAGCAGCTTGTGTACGGTCAGAAACGCTAATCTTTTTGAAAATATTAGAAACATGATTTTTCACTGTCTTCTCACTAATACTTAAGCGATAAGCAATTTCCTTGTTAAATAAACCTTCTGCCAATAATTTTAATACATCAACTTCTCTACGTGTTAAAATCTCTGTATTACACAAGCTTGGACTTTGCATGCGCTCTTTTAATTCAGGAGTTAACGATGGCTCAATATAGGTTTCTCCCTGATAAATTGTATAAATAGCTTTCTTTAATACAGATGACTCCGAGTCTTTTAAAATATACCCATTTACTCCAATATCAACAGCCCGCAATAAATACTCTATCTCATTATGGATTGTTAACATAAGAACCTTTTGTTTACTATTATTTCTTCTTAGCTCTTGTAAAGTTTGTAATCCATTCATTGTTGGCATATTAATATCTAGGAGTAACACATCTGGGTTTGTATCCATTATTTTTTGTATGCACTGTTCACCATCACTTGCTTCTCCAACGACTTGAATATCGCCGTCAAGTTCCAGAAGTTGTTTCAAACCCTCTCTGACCATCTTATGATCATCTGCAATTACTACACGAATTGTGCCCATTATTAATCCCCCTTATCAATACAGCATGGTATACTTACAATGATTTTAGTCCCGTTATTATTATTTGATTCTAAAGAAAATTTTCCAGAAAGCAAATAAACTCTTTCTTTCATATTGGATAATCCAAATCCACATCTTTCACATATAGTCTCTTTGCATTTAGAACTTTCTTCCAAACCAATACCATTGTCTTCAATTGTTAATTGAATTGCTTCTTCTTTAAGTGATAAATCTATTTTGCAAGTAGTAGCTTTTGCATGCTTAGAAATATTACTGCACGCCTCTTGTATAATACGATAAATTGTAATACTAACTACTTGATTTTTTATTACAAAGTTTTCATCAATAGTAACTATAACTTGTATTTTATTATGTCTCTTATAATTATCGACATACCTCTCGATTGCTGCTTTCAATCCCAAATCATTTAATGTCATTGGTCGCAAATCATATATAATTTCCCGCATATCGTGAATAATTAATCGAATGTTTTCAATCATAGTTGCTAACTCAAGCTTTGCACGAATAGCATCTAAATCAAATAGCTTGATGCAAAGTTCAGTCTTATGTACCAGAGAAGTTAAATTCTGCACAGTTGAATCATGCAAATCCATAGCTATTCTCTGACGCTCTAATTCTTGTGTTTCTAGTATCTTAAGACCAAGAGCTTCATGGTTAATTAACTCTTCCGTACAAATTTCTGACTCAAAATTCTTTAAATCTATATTTTGCCTATCTAATAAATTAGTTAGACAACTTAGTATTAATTGATACTTATTTCTTAAGTCATAGTGTTGTTCCAAAAGATTTATTATATTAGGAAGATTGTCCTTAAGTTGATTTAATTCCTTCTTAATATAATCTTCTTCCTTAATCTTTTTTGAATCCTCATAAGGAGAGAATAATAAATGATTTTTATCTAGATTTTCATTCATTTTCTCTAAGGTATGTTCCAACTCTTTTTTCTGCTTTTTAACTATATCGACTTTTTCACTTAGTTTATGAGACTGTTCTTCTAATTTTTTTAACATCTCATAACAAAATTCCATAGCCTCTTTTGTTTGCCCAATCTCGTTGATTATATCCTTATGAGTTTTTTCCATGTGTATAAATCCTCACTATTCTTGTCTTAAACTAACTATAACATATTTTAACATAAAATATATAAAATGTCTATTTTATCGTAAAAGGATATAAATAAGATTATTTTTCTTTTTGACAAGTTCTACATAAATCCTGTTGATCAAGTTTCATACTAATATGTTCTATACCATCTTCCATGTATACTTCACCCATAGTTTTAAAACCAATTGATTCGTAAAATTTAACTACACGAACTTGAGCACTCAACATAACAGTTTTTGCCCCACATTCAAACGCTTTGCTAATTAGTATTTTAACTAACATATCACCATAGTGTTTTCCGCGTTCGTCTTTTCGTACTGCAATTCTTCCTATTTTGAATGTTCCATCTTCTGATAGTAGTAGTCTTCCCGTCGCAACAGCCTTGCTTTGCTCCTCATTCTGTTCATTACCAGTTGAAAAAATAATACAGTGCAATGCAGTTTTGTCTAAATCGTCAAACTCTAATTCTTCTGGTATTCCTTGTTCTTCTACAAATACTTCTTTCCGAATTTTAAAGCATTCGGATAAATCCTCCCCAGGATTTATTAATTTACCTTGAATATACATAACAACCCCTATTCTGGCGCTTTCGCTCCTTTTTATAATGAAAGTAATTATATCCGCAGAATCAATTTATCATTGAATAAATATTACTTCTTTCTTATTAAAGGCATTTTTAAAGGTTTCCCTCCGCCTCTTGGATAAGACTTCGGAGTTTCCTTTACTTTTTTTATACAAATTAAAGTACGTTCCATATCCGTATCCGGTAAGGTGAAGGTCATTTTTTCTTCTAACTTACCACCTAGACATTCTAGAGCATATTCTGCTTCCTCTAACTCCTCATTAACTTTTCCCGATTTATAAGGAATAAAGTAACCTCCCTTTTTCACATATGGTAAACATAATTCTGCCAAAGAAGCTGTTCTTGCAACAGCCCTTGATACAACCAAATCAAACTTCTCTCGAAAATCAATTTTTCTTGCCTGTTCTTCCGCTCTACCGTGCATTGCAGATATATTCTTTAGATCTAACCTATTTATAACCTCATTTAAAAAGTTAATTCTTTTGTTTAAAGAATCCATTAGCAATACATTTAACTCAGGATATGCAATCTTTAATGGTATTCCAGGAAAACCTGCTCCAGTACCCATATCTAGTAAAGTATCTCCTGATTTAATTTGATATGACTTTATAAGTGATAGACTATCAAGAAAATGTTTTTGTATTACTTCTTCATACTCTGTTATTGCTGTTAAATTCATAAAAGAATTCCATTCAATTAGCAAATCATAATAAGTCTCAAATTGCTCTAACTGATGTTTATTTAAATCCATTCCAAGGCTACGAAGCCCTTGAATAAAAGCCGAATTGTCTCTCATTTAAACCTCCACGATTTCTCATGTAACCGTTTATACCATAATGTATAAATATAAAAAACCTCTTTTCCTAATAATAAGAAGAAGAGAGCCAACCAACTACTTAATCTAAAAAGACATTCTAGTGAGTTGACTCCTTTTATTATATTATAGGGTCTCCAATTTTTCCAATTAATAAAAATTTAAAATTATAAAATAGAAAGAAAAGTTTCTATTTTTCCAATTAAATATTTTTTACTTTTTTCTTCTTATTTGCTCCAAGTAGACTAGTAAGACAGATATATCCGCCGGTGATACACCAGAAATACGTGATGCTTGTCCTACAGAACTTGGTTTAATTTGATTTAACTTTTGTTTTGCTTCGATTCTTAAAGAAGGTACATCAGAATAATCCAAGTCTTCCGGAATCTTTTTACCTTCTAATTTTTTGAATTGTTCCACTTGATGTTCCTGTCTTTTAATATAACCATCATACTTAAAGTTAATTTCAACTTGAGTAATCACTTCTTCTGGTAATGGCTCTCTATTTTTATCAAGAGGGGCTAACACGGCATAGGTTAATTCTGGTCTTCTAACAAGTTCTGCTAATGTAGTACCTGTTTTTAATGTTGTTGTTCCAAGACCTTCAAGGATTTCTTGAACTTCTTTTGATGCACCAATTAAACTATTTTCTAATCGCATCATCTCTTCTCTTATCATTCTTTCTTTCTTGTTTAGATGTTCATAACGCTCTTCACTAATTAATCCTATTTCATGCCCAATCCTGGTAAGTCTTTGGTCTGCATTATCTTGTCGAAGAATCAAACGATATTCCGCTCTTGATGTCATCATACGATATGGTTCGTGTGTTTCTTTTGTAACCAAATCATCTATTAAAACACCGATATACGCCTGAGAACGATCTAACACAATTGGCTCTTTTCCTGATAACTTTCTAGCTGCATTAATACCTGCCATTAATCCTTGTGCTGCAGCTTCCTCATAGCCAGAACTACCATTAAATTGACCACCGCTAAATAAACCACTGATTGACATAAATTCCAAACTTGATTTTAATTGCATTGGATTAATACAATCATATTCAATAGCATAGGCATTCCTAACAATTTTTGCATTTTCTAATCCAGAAACAGATCGATACATATTAAACTGTACATCTTCTGGTAAACTACTTGACATACCTGAGATATACATTTCATTGGTATAATTGCCTTCAGGCTCTATAAATACTTGATGACGTTCTTTATCTGGAAATTTAACAACCTTATCTTCGATAGAAGGACAGTATCTAGGACCTGTACCTTTTATGTTACCAGAATATAATGGAGAGCGGTGAATGTTATCACGAATAATATCATGTGTATTTTCATTGGTATAGGTTAACCAACAAGAAACTTGTTCTTTATCGATATCTTCTGGAGTATTGGTAAAGGAAAATGGTACAACTTTTTCATCACCAAACTGTTCCTCCATCTTACTAAAATCTATGCTTCTTTTATCTATTCTTGCAGGAGTACCCGTTTTAAAACGATACATTTCAATTCCAAGCTTCTTTAAGCTTTCTGTTAAATGATTCGCTGATGGTAATCCATTTGGACCGGAATAATGGCTGGTTTCGCCATAGATACATCTGGAATTAAGATAAACTCCAGTACATAAGATAACTGCCTTACATGGATATACTCCACCAGAATAAACTTTAACTCCTGTTACCTGATTATTTTCTGTAAGAATATCAATTACCTCATCTTGACGCAGCGTTAGGTTATCCGTATTTTCTACCACCTTACGCATCTCCCTGCAATAATCCATCTTATCAGCCTGCGCTCTTAATGAGTGTACAGCAGGGCCTTTCGATTGATTTAGCATCTTAGATTGTATATAAGTTTTATCGATATTCTTTCCCATTTCTCCGCCTAAGGCATCTATTTCACGTACAAGATGTCCTTTGGATGTTCCACCAATGTTTGGATTACAAGGCATTAATGCTATATTATCCATACTTACGGTAAACATTATTGTATTAAAACCTAGACGTGCACATGCCAATGCGGCTTCACAACCAGCATGACCTGCTCCCACCACCACAACGTCATAAGCTTCATATTGATTAGTCATACTTACCTCCATTCTAGTGTACATTATCTTAAGTTTGTGTGATAGAGTCAAAACGGATATTCGCAATCCGCTTACGCTACTTGCTCATAACCTCATTGCCACTACGTGGCATTTTAGCAGGAGCTTGAACTCCTGCTGAAACAGGCAAGTCCTTACCCCCGCTTACAGAAGCGGGGGGACTTCCCTGAGAGGTTAAAATCACAAAACTACATTTGATAAATACTGTGTATAACTTAAAACTATTTACCCATACAAAATTCTTTAAATATGGTATTGACCAAATCCTCATCCACAGACTCACCGATGATTGTTCCCAATATTTCATATGCATTCATCAGATCTATAGAGAAGAAATCCTCTGGCATCTCGTTATCTATACTAACAATTACTTGCTCTAAACTAATCTTTGCTTCTACAAGTGCATTCTTATGTCTCATATTTGTGATATAAATTTCGTCATTAAAAGAAATGTTACCTTCAAAAAACATCTCTGTAATTGTCTGTTCTAATTCTTTAATTCCTGTTTGATGAATTGCAGAAATTTTTAAGATAGGCTTATTCGTAAGAATACTTATCTTTTCTTCCTCAATTACAGGGTCTAAATCTGATTTATTTAAAAGTACGATTGCTTTTCTATCTTTAATAAATTTTAGTATTTCTTCATCATCTTGGTTTAATGGTGTGGATGCATCAATAACATAGATAATTAAGTCTGCTTCCTTTGCGCTCTTTAAACTTTTTTCAACACCTAATTTTTCAACCAAATCTGAGGTTTCTCTTATACCTGCAGTATCAATAAGGTTTAAACATAAACCATTTAGAAATACTGACTCTTCAATCGTATCCCTTGTTGTCCCTGCGATATCTGTTACAATAGCTCTCTCTTCTCCAACCATTAAGTTCAATAAAGAAGATTTACCAGCGTTTGGTCTACCTAATATGACTGTACGAATTCCTTCCTTAATCATACGACCATTTTCTGACGTATTAATAAGCTCAGAAAGTTCTTTGATGCTTCTACTTACATTTTCTCTTAATTTCTCAGAGAACCCTTCTAAACTAATATGCTCTGGATCATCGAGTGCAGCCTCAATATAAGCTGTATCTAAAATTACACTTTGCCTTACTTCTTTTACTTTATGAAGTACATTACCCTTTAATTGCTTCATAGAGTTTTTTAAGGCTAATTCATTATTCGCATGAATTATATCAATTACTGCTTCCGCCTGAGATAAGTCTATTCTGCCATTTAAAAATGCACGCTTCGTAAACTCTCCAGGCTCTGCAATTCTTGCACCTGCTTTTAATACTGTTTCTAATACCTTTTTTGTTACGGTAATTCCACCATGGCAATCGATTTCTATACTATCTTCCATGGTATAACTTCTTGGAGCACGCATGATTATCACCATAACTTCATCAATGATTTCCTCTTCATCAACGATATAACCATAGTGTACCGTATGAGAATCCATCTCAGATAATCGTTTTGCCTTTGATTTAGTTTGAAATATCTTATCAATCACAGCAAAGGCCTGATCTCCACTTATTCTAACTATACTAATTCCCGCATTACTCAGTCCTGTTGCTATGGCGGCAATGGTATCTGTTTTCATGTCTCCCATATCCTCCGTATTAATTCTAATTCTGTTCAAAAGTTGAATTTTCACATCTGATAAAATCTATCTTTTACAACATCTATCTATATATTAGAAATCGTATCATTACTCGCAATAAGAACTTTTTCAAACGCATTTCTAATAATCAAACATTGACTAGGTTCCAAATTTAGGAAAGGCTGTTACACAGGAAGTACCACCAAGATACTTACCTATGTCACAGCCTGACAATTTAACCTCCTCAGAAAAATCCTTCGCTTTTTTAAAGCGGTGGTAAGGACTTGCCTGAAATGCCACGTAGTGGAATGAGGTAGAGCTGGTAGCGTAAGCGGATTGCGAATATCCGCTTTGACTACTCTGCTTATTATTCCTTATTAGCGTCTGGCACCTTTGCAGCTGCTTTTGCTTCTAAGTATGCAGCATAGTCCTTCTTATAATCAGTACTGTAATCTTTTGTATTTCCGCCGTACTTCTTATGGAATTCCTTCTTGCTGTCCTTATTAAAACCTTTCTTGTTGAAATCTTTATTTCCAAATCGATTACTATTGTTATTGTTATTATGAAGAGTTACTCCCTTCTTTAAGCTAATAACAACTTTTCTGAAAGGCTCTTCTCCTTCACTATGAGTTTCAACATATTTATCATTTTGTAAAGCGGAATGAATAATACGTCTCTCATAAGGATTCATTGGTTCTAATGATACAGGTTTGTGAGTCCTTTTTACTTTGGATGCAATATTTTTTGCTAAGTTCTCCAATGTATCTTTTCTTCTCTCACGATAATTTTCTGTATCTAGTTTTACCTTAAGATAACCTTCGTTATTCTTATTAATAACAAGGCTTGTTAGATATTGAAGAGAGTCTAGGGTTTGTCCCCTCTTACCAATTAGTACACCCATATCATCTCCGACAATATTGATGTCTACATTTTCTCCTTCTTTATCAAATAAAACCTCTGCTGTTGCATCAATTCCCATAGCTTTAAAAACCTTATCAAGAAAGTTCTTTGCTACTCCATCAATACTAAATTTTAATCTAGCACGTATTTTTGCAGGCTTTGAAAACATTCCAAGTAAACCTTTTGATTCTTTCTCGATAACCTCATATTCCATCTTTTCACTCGTAGTTTGAAAACTTAATAAGGCCTCTGTTAAAGCTTCATCTACTGTTTTACCCGTAAACTCTTTCCAGTCCTCCATTATTTTTTATCCCCCTTATCACTATCACGCTTTAGGATGTTAGCATTTGCTGCGATACTACCTGCAGCATAGGATACATTACTTTTTTTATAATTTGATGCTTCTTTTTCTTTATTGCTTGTCTTTGTTTCAGAAGTAGTCTTACTAGATACATCAATAGCCTTCGTTGTTTTCTTTGCAACATTTGCCATTGTATTACCTTTAACAACACCATACTTCTCTTTTCTCTTATTGGATTTTGCTACACTTTTAGCAATCATATCATCAATATCTGTCTTATCAAGATATTTGTTAATAAAAATCTGCTGTACAATCTGAACAACACTACTTGCAATCCAGTAGATACCAACACCGATTGGTAAGAAGGTACAGAAAATACCGGATACGACAGGCATAACAGTGTTCATAGTTTTTAAACTTTGTGCACCTGGGGTATCATCAGATGTGCTTTGTGGAGTTGCTGCCATCATAAGCTTACTTTGTGCAAACTGTGATCCTGCTGCTGCTAGAGGTATTAAAATACCAGGGAATGTAAATCCTGGAGCATCAAGAATGTTTAGATTATTACCAATAAATCTATTGATATGAATAATCTGTTCAACAGCTTCCTTTACATTTATACCACTTACGAAATTTTGTAATGCAGTTAAGTTATCACTGGTTAAGAACTGAAGATAATTTGCATTCCATGTATCCTTTAATATAAATACTTCCCAGTTTGCAGTCTTAAACTGTGCAAAAATATCGATTAGTTTATTTGTTGCAACATCCATATGACCTAAGGTTAATGCTTCTGAAAATGCAGTCGTATTAACCGCTATAGCATTATCTTTTAAGAACTGTGCTAACGCTTCTGGGAATCCCTGAATATTTATAACTCCCTGAGCTATCACATCATATAAACTCTTAACGTCATTTACATAGGCAGGAACTGCATAGATTACACGATATAATGCAAACATAATCGGTAAAGAAATTAATAATGGTAAGCATCCAGACAATGGAGATGAACCATATTTTGCATAAATTTCTTGCATTTCTGCTTGCTGCTTTTGCATCGATGCTTGATCTTTTTTACCTTTATACTTTGCCTGAACCTTCTGAATTTCTGGATTCATTTTGGCTGATAAACGGCTTCCTTTTTGTTGCTTAATTGTTAATGGAAGCATAAGCATCTTAATTACAAAGGTAAAGATAACAATACATAGTGCAATGTTTGGTATTCCAAAGATGCTAAGAAATTCGTAAATTCCATTTAAAATAATACCCATCACCCAAGCAAATGGTCCTAAAATACCAGTTACCTGAGTTAATACTGTTATGTCCACTAATTTTCCTCCTTAAAAATAAGGTAAACTTAAAAACTCAAAAAAGGCCATCCTAAGGAACAGGATCAAATCCCCCTTTATGAAACGGATGACACTTAAGAATTCTTCTCACAGAAAGATAACTTCCTTTGATAGCACCATATCGTTGCAATGCCTCTAGTGCATACTCCGAACAGGTTGGAGTAAAACGACAGGTTGGAACTCTCTTCATTGGTGAGATATATTTTCGATATAATTTAACTATTTCTATTAGAATTCGTTTCATCACATTCATCTTTTCTCTCTGCAGATAGCATAGTTACCTGCTTTAACAGGAAAGGCCAGTTTTTTTGACTTACTTGTCAATAATAAAAGGAGCAATCGTTTACTCCATTCATTTCATGCTTTAAAACTCAATTTCTATCTGGTTCACTGCTCTTCACTATTTTATGCAGCTTTACCAAGTGCATTAATGCACTGCTAATTTCTGAATAGTTTTTTCCCTTGGATCCTGCTCTTGCTACAATTACAATATCTAAACCACTATTAGATATTGAATCATTTAATCGATAACTTTCTCTAATTAATCTGCTTATCCGGTGTCTTACTACGCTATTACCAACTTTTTTACTAACCGATATTCCTAAACGATTAACCGACAACTCATTTTTACAAACATACATTACTAAATACTTATTAGCAAAAGACTTACCGTTTTTATATACATAACCGAATTGTTGACTATTTTTTAATGATTCTGACAATATTCAAAATCTCCTTATTGACAAGGCCCTACTGGCTTGTCTACTGTCATTTTGTTCTACTTACTTCTAAATAGTCGTGTATACAAGACGAGCCAGTTTTCCTCACACTTTGAAAAGTTTCATTCTATTTCAAATTATGCTAGGTTAACTGCCTCTCTTGTCCCTTGGATAGCATATCATAGCTACTCCTTATCCTCACGTATTAGAAGAAAAGGTCACATGAACTGCGACCTATGCTGATAATTTATGTCTTCCTTTTGCTCTTCTAGCGGCTAATACTTTTCTACCGTTAGATGTGCTCATTCTTGATCTAAATCCATGAACCTTAGCTCTGGAACGCTTTTTTGGCTGAAATGTCATTTTCATTCGAAAACACCTCCTTTAAACTACCTTTTCTTTATGGTAAGCCTATTTACTCTATTTTAAATAGCATTACCATTATAGTAGGAAAGACATGCTACGTCAAGTAAATCTTTTGTTTTACCATGATTTTATCCGTTTTACCATCTATTATACTTTCTTTCTTTTTTCTTATTTTGTCGCATTTAAGAAATAACTGACTATTACTCTTTCGCACACTTAATGTTTTAGTCATTTCTCATTTTTCTTTTTCAGTGTTTTAGTTTCTTCCTATATATATGTTGTTTTTTTGACTTTGAATTTCCACGATATTTTGAATTATTTTAAATTCTATATGTTGTTATTAAAAATTTTAACCTTCCTTTATGTTACTATATGTTGATAAAAAAATCCGAGTTATCCACAAATTGTGGATGGATTGTGGATAACAGTGTTTATTTGTGTTAATATTTTATCTTATTGGTTTTATTCTCCTTGATAACACTAGCTATTTCTCTGTGGGTAACCCGTATAATGTTATTAACCATGTGTGTATTATCTATAATTTGCTGTGAATAAGTTATGGAAAACTAACAAAGTTGTGTTCATAAAAAAATATTAACATTGAAATGTTTATAGTTTTGTTATATATTATATGTGTATGGACTTTTGTGGACAAACTATACTAGATTAGAAAATGTTATCAGCAGCAAGTTAGCCTTATATCTTAGGTTTACTATTGCTGCGTCTTTTGTCGTAAGAGTAACCTCTTACGGTAATTATAATATATACAGAGAAGGGCACGGGTTTTACTATGAAAAGCTTGATTCAAGAAAAATGGAATGAAATTTTGGAGTTTTTAAAAATTGAATACAATGTTACAGAGGTTTCCTATAAAACTTGGCTTCTTCCTCTTAAAGTATATGATGTTAAGGATAATGTAATTAAGCTTTCTGTAGATGATACAAAAATCGGTGCTAACAGCTTAGATTTTATTAAGAATAAATACAGTCAGTTTTTAAAAACTGCTATTGCGGAAGTGATTAATAAAGATTTCGAAATTGAATTTGTACTTCTTAGCCAGACGAAAGTGGACGAAAAAGTACAACCTCCTGCCGCGAATAAAGTAAAAAATGAAAGCTTATCTTACTTAAATCCACGTTACACGTTTGACACATTTGTTGTTGGTGCGAATAACAATTTGGCTCATGCTGCATCTTTGGCTGTTGCAGAATCGCCGGCAGAAATTTATAATCCACTATTTATTTATGGTGGAGTAGGTCTTGGAAAAACCCACTTAATGCATTCCATTGCTCATTATATCTTAGAACAAAATCCGAATTCCAAAGTACTCTATGTAACGAGTGAAAAATTTACGAATGAGCTAATTGAATCCATTCGTAATGCTGATACTACTCCAACGGAATTTCGAGAAAAATATAGAAATATTGATGTTTTATTAATCGATGATATTCAATTTATTATTGGTAAAGAACGAACTCAAGAGGAGTTTTTCCATACATTTAATACCTTACACGAATCAAAAAAACAGATAATTATATCTTCCGATAAACCACCAAAGGATATTTTAACATTGGAGGAACGTTTAAGATCCCGCTTCGAATGGGGCCTTACGGTAGATATTCAGTCTCCAGATTACGAAACCAGAATGGCAATTCTTAAGAAAAAAGAAGAACTTGATTGCCTAACAATAGATGATGAAGTTATGAAATACATTGCTTCTAATATTAAATCAAATATCCGTGAACTTGAGGGAGCATTAACTAAAATTGTAGCTCTTTCCAGGTTAAAAAAGAAAGAAGTTGACGTAATCTTAGCAGAAGAAGCTCTCAAAGATTTAATCTCACCTGATAATAAAAAGACGGTAACACTTGATCTTATCATTGAGGTTGTTTCGGAGCATTTTACTACAACAACTTCTGAAATTTATTCAGATAATCGCAGTAGAAATATTGCTTATCCTAGACAAATTGCGATGTACCTTTGTCGTAAGTTGACTTCTCTTTCTCTAACAGACATTGGTAAGATGATGGGAAATCGAGATCACTCTACCGTGTTACATGGATGTAATAAAGTAGAAAAAGATATTAAGAAGGATCCTTCCATGCAGAATACGATTGATGTATTAATTAAAAAAATCAATCCTACTCCATAATATCTTTCTTATATAAAGTGAGGAGATTTTCTGACTCACTTTATGTTTCGTTGATATCAAGTTAGGTGTTCATTACTTTCTTGTTTTCACTAGGTCTCATGAGGATAGACCTTTAGTTTTTATACCCTTTTTTCTGAATTGTTTATAAACTTAAGAAACTTTTAAAATGTTATCCACATTCACTCGTTTAAATACTGTTATTTTAGTGTTTAAACGCTATTGATAACTTGATAATCGTTCTTAGCATGTTAATATAATTTTAAAATTGGTTCAAAACTATTCACATGGTTATTCTTTCTTGTAAGACTTTCGTAGTAAGGGCTTGAGGCACTTATACACTTCCTAACACCCCCTACTACGATTACTAATAGATCTATTAATTATTTATATATAAAAAATCGCTGAAGGGAGTTATGCACAAAATGAAAATCGCTTGCCAAAAGAATGAATTGTTAAACAGTGTCAATATTGCTTTGAAAGCAGTTTCTTCAAAATCGACAATGCCTATTTTAGAATGTATCGTTATTGAAGTTCAAAATGATACGATTAAATTAATTTCGAATGATATGGAACTTGGTATCGAAACTATTGTAAAGGGTTCTGTAATTTCGAGTGGATCTGTAGCAATTAATGCAAAAGTTTTTTCTGAAATTATAAGAAAGCTACCGGATAATGAGGTAACTGTTGAAACAGATGAGAAGTTTATGGCGACTATTACCTGCGAAAAAGCAAAATTTACAATAGCAGGTAAATCTGCAGAAGAATTTCCTATGTTACCGACGATCGAAAAGCAGGAAGCAATTGAATTATCACAGTTTACACTAAAAGAAGTTATTCGCCAGACTGTTTTTTCTATTTCGGATAACGAAAGTAATAAAATTATGACAGGTGAACTTTTTGAAATAAATGGCAATGAACTTAGAGTGGTTTCACTAGATGGTCATCGTATTTCGATACGTAAAGTGGAACTTAAAAACTCCTATGATCCGAAAAAAATCATTGTTCCAGGAAAAACACTACAAGAAGTAAGTAAAATTTTATCAGGAGAAATCTCTGATGAAGTACTCATTTACTATACCGATCGCCATGTTTTATTTGTATTTGATGATACTTTAGTACTTTCAAGATTAATTGAAGGGGAGTATTACAAAATTGATCAAATGCTTTCCGGAGACTATGAAACAAAGGTTAAAATTAATAAAAAAGAATTTTTAAGCTGTATTGATAGAGCTACTTTGTTAATTAAAGAAACTGAGAAAAAGCCAATTATTGTTGGTATTGAAGATAAAAAATTAGAATTAAAAATCAATACATCCATTGGAACCATGGACGAAGATATTGATATTGAAAAAGAGGGAAAAGATATTTTAATTGGCTTTAATCCTAAGTTTTTAATCGATGCACTTCGTGTAATTGATGATGAAGAGGTAGATATTTATCTCATTAATCCCAAGGCACCATGTTTTATAAAAGATAAAGAGGAATCTTATATTTACTTGATCCTTCCAGTAAGTTTTAATGCAGCACAATACTAGATATATTTAAAATTATTGTTAACAAAATATTAGATTACAAAGTATTTATTAACGAAAAATCATGAAAAATCTAGAACTTTCCTCTGTATTTCATGATGATATTTTAGCGTGATACAGCGCGCAGATTGGTTGATATATGGAAAAAATAGTATTAAGAGAAGAATTTATTAAATTAGGCCAGGCTTTAAAAGCTGCCGGACTCGTTGATTCAGGAGTCGAAGCGAAAGATGTTATTACCGAAGGACTTGTAAAAGTGAATGGTGTTGTAGAATATCAAAGAGGAAAAAAACTTCATGGTGGTGACTCTATTGAGTTTAACAATGAAATCATTCAAATCGTCGATCATGTATAAATCATCTAACTAAATTCATCTTCACGTTTTGTGAAGTCTCTAATATCGCCCCTATGTGTATTTATGTATTTTTATGCATAGGGGTGAATATTGAATTTCCAATTATAATTTATAAAAAGTTTAGAATTTAATAATATTGTCGATGCTTTAAAAAAATTATGCTTTTTACTGGAATTCTACTTGCATTATAGTGTATAATGAGAGATAGGGATTTTTGTCTGATAGAAATTAATTAAAAAATAAGGCAAAATGAAAGTGCTGGTTAATTTAAAATCTTCGCCAAAATTTTGCTCGATTTTTTAGAGGTTTTATGATCGGGATTAGTATAAAATGATTAGATAGTTGGTGCAGGGATGATTGTAAAGTCTCTTGAATTGAGTAATTTTAGAAATTATGAGAACTTATCTATGGAGTTTTCTCCATCGACTAATATTTTGTATGGAGACAATGCTCAGGGAAAGACAAACATACTCGAAGCAGTGTTTCTTTGTGCTACCACAAAGTCACACAAAGGAAGTAAGGATAGAGAAATTATTAAACTACAGTCGGAAGAAGCACATATTCGCATGCGAATAAATCGGGACGATGTGGATCATCGGCTTGACATGCATCTTAAAAAAAATAAACCCAAAGGCGTGGCTATTAATGGGATTCCGATTAAACGATCCTCAGAATTATTCGGTATCATTAATGTTGTATTTTTTTCTCCGGAGGATTTATCCATAATTAAAAATGGACCTAGCGAACGTAGACGATTTATTGACATGGAACTTTGTCAATTAAGTAAGCTATATCTACACAATCTGATAAATTACAACAAAGTTTTAAATCAGAGAAACAATTTATTAAAGCAAATAGGTTTTAATAAAAGTTTATTGGATACGCTTTATGTGTGGGATCAGCAGCTAATTCGTTTTGGTTCTGCATTGATTAAAGAGAGAGATTCCTTTATGAAAAGCATGAATGAACTTATTATTACACTACATAAAAAACTTAGCGATGGAAAAGAAGAATTAGAAATCGTTTATGAACCAAATGTAGCGGAAGATGAGTTTGAAAATAAACTGAAAAAGAGTATGGAACGTGATATAGCCTTAAAGGTAACAAACGTTGGACCTCATCGAGATGACCTTAGTTTTCTAATCAATGGTCAGGATGTAAGAAAGTATGGATCACAAGGGCAACAAAGAACTGCTGCATTATCTTTAAAGCTTGCGGAAATAGAATTAGTAAAACAGGTAACAAAAGATAAACCAATTTTACTGTTAGATGATGTATTATCTGAGTTAGATAGAAAAAGGCAAAATCAGCTATTAGACAGTATTGTTGGAATTCAAACTATTGTAACCTGTACCGGTCTTGAAGAATTTGTGAATAACAGAATAGAGACGGATCGAATTTATAAGGTTATTCAAGGAACTGTTGAACAGGGATAAAACATTTAATGCATAAATTGCAGGAGGCTAGATATGAGTAAGGATTACGGAGCTGACCAAATACAAATTTTAGAGGGATTAGAAGCGGTGAGAAAGCGACCAGGTATGTACATTGGAAGTACTTCTAGTAGGGGTCTCCATCACCTGGTTTATGAAATCGTGGATAATGCTGTCGATGAGGCTTTGGCTGGATATTGTAATACCATCGACGTATCTATTAATCCAGACAATTCTATTACTGTTATTGACAATGGTAGAGGTATACCGGTTGAAATAAACAAGAAAAAAGGAATTTCTACGGTTGAGGTTGTATTTACCATTCTACATGCTGGTGGAAAGTTTGGCGGTGGAGGATATAAAGTATCTGGTGGATTACATGGTGTAGGTGCATCTGTAGTTAATGCGCTTTCCGAGTGGTTAGAGGTAACCGTAGAAGTTGATGGAAAGATGTACAAGCAACGTTATGAACGTGGAAAGGTGATAGAACCGTTACGTGTTGTTGGTGAATCTGATCGCACAGGAACAACGGTTTCATTTTTGCCAGATAGAGATATTTTTGAGGAAACCGTTTATGAGTATGATATTTTAATACAACGGTTACGTGAGATGGCATTCTTAACAAAAGGCCTTAAAATTATTTTAAGAGACTTAAGAACTTCTGAGGAAGAAGAAAATGCTGAGCCAAATGTGAAAGAATTTCACTATGAAGGCGGTATTAAGGAGTATGTTCAGTACCTAAATAAACATAAAACAAATCTATATCCTGAGATAATTTACTGTGAAGGGTCAAGAGATAGTGTTTATGTTGAAGTTGCTATGCAGCACAATGACTCTTACTCAGAAAGTTGTTATAGCTTTGTAAATAATATCACCACACCAGAAGGTGGTACTCATTATACTGGATTTAAAAATGCTTTAACAAAAACCTTTAATGACTTCGCAAGACAAATGAAGTTCTTAAAGGATAACGAGGCTAATTTATCAGGTGAAGATATTAGAGAAGGTCTCACTGCAATTATTAGTATCAAACTTCCAGATCCACAGTTTGAAGGACAAACGAAACAAAAGCTTGGAAATAGTGAAGCAAGAGCAGCTGTTGACAGTGTTGTGAGTGAGCAATTAACGTATTTTCTTGAGCAAAACCCTACGGTTGCTAAGATAATCTTAGAAAAGGCAGTTCTAGCACAAAGAGCTAGAGATGCTGCTCGTAAAGCAAGAGATTTAACTCGTAGAAAAACTGCGTTAGAGGGAATGAGTTTACCTGGAAAGTTAGCAGACTGTTCGGATAAAGATCCAAAGAACTGCGAAATTTATATTGTTGAGGGTGATTCCGCGGGTGGTTCAGCAAAGACAGCTAGATCTCGTGCTACGCAGGCTATCCTTCCGCTTCGAGGAAAAATATTAAATGTTGAGAAATCAAGACTTGATAAAATCTTGGTAAACAACGAAATTAAGGCTATGATTACTGCTTTTGGAACGGGTATTTCTGATGATTTCGATATCTCAAAACTCCGTTATCATAAGATTATTATTATGACTGATGCCGATGTTGATGGTGCCCATATCAGTACTCTATTATTAACATTCCTCTATCGTTTTATGCCTGAATTAATTCGTGATGGATATGTTTATCTTGCCCAACCACCGCTTTATAAAGTCGAGAAAAGCAAGCAGGTTTGGTATGCTTATTCAGACGAAGACTTAAACAACATTTTATTGCAGATTGGAAGAGATCAAAACAATAAGATTCAACGTTATAAAGGTTTAGGTGAAATGGATGCAGAGCAGCTTTGGGAAACAACTATGGATCCTGAGAGAAGAGTTTTACTTCGCGTAAAAATGGATGAAGAGAATTCTTCAGAAATTGACTTAACGTTCACTACCTTGATGGGAGATAACGTAGAACCTAGACGTGAATTTATTGAAGCAAATGCAAAATATGTTAAGAACTTAGATATCTAAGCTACGGAGGAATTAGAATGGACGAGAATATCTTTGATAAGGTGCATGATGTCGACCTTAAAAAGACAATGGAAACCTCCTATATCGAGTATGCCATGTCGGTTATTGCAGCCAGAGCCCTTCCGGATGTAAGAGATGGATTAAAACCGGTACAGAGAAGAATTTTATACGCTATGATAGAGTTAAATAACGGTCCTGACAAGCCACACCGTAAGTGTGCGCGTATTGTCGGTGATACGATGGGTAAATATCACCCTCATGGTGATAGCTCTATCTACGGCGCTTTAGTAAATTTAGCACAGGAATGGTCAACCAGATATCCATTAGTGGATGGTCACGGTAACTTCGGTTCCGTGGATGGTGACGGTGCTGCTGCCATGCGTTACACCGAAGCAAGATTAAGTAAAATATCCATGGAAATGCTGTCTGATATTAATAAAGACACCGTTGATTTTGCTCCAAACTTCGATGAAACAGAAAAAGAACCATTGGTTCTTCCATCAAGATATCCAAATCTTTTGGTAAATGGTACTTCTGGTATTGCGGTAGGTATGGCAACCAATATTCCTCCTCACAACATGAGAGAGATCATAGGTGCAGTAGTTCGCATTATTGATAATAAAATTGATGAAAAGGAAACTACGATTGAAGAATTATTAGAAATCGTTAAAGGACCAGATTTTCCTACTGGTGCTATGATACTTGGTACAAGAGGAATTGAAGAAGCATATCGTACTGGACGAGGTAAGGTTCGTGTACGTGCGGTAACAAATATTGAGCCAATGGCAAACGGTAAAAACCGTATTATTGTTACGGAATTACCATATATGGTAAATAAAGCTCGTTTGATTGAAAAAATCGCAGAGTTGGTACGTGATAAAAAGATTGATGGAATTACGGAACTTCGTGATGAATCTGACAGAGAAGGTATGAGAATTTGTATCGAACTCCGTCGTGATGTTAACGCAAATGTGATATTAAATCAGTTATATAAACATACGCAGTTACAAGATACTTTCGGTGTAATCATGCTTGCATTAGTTAATAATCAGCCTAGAGTATTATCTCTTCTTGAAATGTTAAGTTATTATTTAAAGCATCAGGAAGAAGTTGTAACAAGAAGAATCACTTATGATTTAAATAAGGCAAAAGAAAGAGCACACATTTTAGAGGGCTTATTAAAAGCACTGGATTATATTGATGAAGTTATTAATATTATTCGTGCCTCAAAAAATGGTGCAATGGCGAAAGAAAAATTAATCGAGAGATTTGAGTTTGATGATATCCAAGCACAGGCAATCATCGACATGAGACTTCGTGCGTTAACAGGTTTGGAACGCGAGAAGCTTCAGGATGAATTTGCTGAGCTTCAAAGAAGAATTGCTGAATTTGAAGCCATCTTAGCAGATGAGAAATTATTGCTTGGTGTTATCAAAGGAGAAATCCAGGTTATTAATGATAAATACGGAGATGAAAGAAGAACATCCATTGGATTTGATGAGTTTGATATCTCCATGGAGGACTTAATTCCAGATGAAAATACAGTAATAGCGATGACCCGCTTAGGTTATATCAAGAGAATGACCATTGATAACTTTAAGAGCCAGCATCGTGGTGGTAAAGGAATTAAGGGTATGCAGACCATTGACGAAGACTTTATTGAAGACTTATTCATGACGACTACCCACCACTATATTATGTTCTTTACCAACAAAGGTAGAGTATATCGGTTAAAGGCATATGAAATTCCAGAATCATCTAGAACTGCTAGAGGAACAGCTATAGTGAATCTTTTACAGTTATTGCCGGAAGAAAGAATTACTGCAATTATTGCTTTAAAAGAATACAAAGACAATCGTTATCTATTTATGGCTACGAAAGATGGTATTGTGAAAAAGACCAAGATTAAAGAATATCAAAATATTCGAAAGACCGGTCTTCAAGCAATTAATCTAAGAGAAGATGACGAATTAATTGAAGTAAAGACAACCAACAGTCAAAAAGATATTGTACTTGTAACGAAGAATGGTATGTGTATCCGTTTCCATGAGAAAGATGTTCGTAATACTGGTAGAGCATCTATGGGTGTTATCGGTATGAACTTAACTGATGGAGATGAAGTGGTTGCAATGCAGATTCATACTCAAGGTAAGTATTTACTTACGGTTTCAGAATATGGTCTTGGTAAGTTAACTGACCTTGATGAATTTACTCCACAAAGACGTGGTGGTAAGGGTGTGAAATGTTACAAGATTACAGAAAAGACTGGAAATGTAGTAGGAGCGAAAGCTGTCAACGAAGAACATGAGGTAATGATTATAACCAATGAAGGTATCATTATCCGTCTTGCTATCAATGGTATTAGCATCCTTGGTAGAATAACCTCTGGTGTTAAGTTAATTAATATTGAGGCAGGTAAGGATATTAGAGTTGCAAGCTTAGCAAAAGTTAGAGAAAGTAGTACAGAAGAAGAGGTGCTTAAAAAATTGGAGGAAGAACTAAAAGAAGAAAATGTAGTTATACCTCCAGAAGATGATCAAGAAGAGGATGAGTATTCTGAAGAGGATGATTCCTACCAAGAAGATGATACCTTAGAGGAAGAAGAGGAAGATCTTATGGATGATACGAAAGATCTTGAGGAATTAGTATCACGTGCTCTTAAGGATAAAGAAGAACAAGAAGATCAAGAATAACAAGAATAACAAGATAAAGAAGATAAAGAAGATCAGACGAATTAGTAAGATCAAATAAAAAGATCAAAAGATTAAAGATCAAAAGATTAAAGATCAAAAGATTAAAGATTAAAGATTAAAAGATCGAAAGATCAAAGATGAGTAAATACTGGTATTCGGATAAAACATAAAGTAATATGATTTAACCGATGTTTTAAAAATTCGTAGTCCTTTGGTAATCCATATGGACTACGAATTTTCTAACATTATTTAAAATAAAAGTTGATACTTTTTAAAAAGAAACTCATGACAAGGAGAAGTCGTGTAGCGTATTTTTTATTATTCATGAGAAGATGAATTGGCATATCAACTCTTTTTGTATCAATCTGTATATATAAATGAGCCATTGTTATGTCAATGATACGAGAGTATCGGAATCGACGTTTTATGAGAATAGTACATACGGATGCTATAACTAAAGCAATAAAAGAAATGTGTATTGAAGCAAATTTGCCAAAAAATGTTCGAGGCATTACAACAAAACATGAATTACCATTTGATTTAACCTATGAGGATTTAGGAACGGAAGCCATTCTTGAATTGTGGGTAGAAAATTTACCTGCAATTGTATATTGATTGAATGGAAACAATTTTTATGAATTAAAAATGAATTCGATAAATTCATAGTGAAATAATAGGATTTATATTGACTTTGTATTGATTTTATGATAATTATTAATCGTAGGAAAGAAAGGCGGAGAAGATATGAAGATTTCAACAAAAGGACGATATGCACTTCGTCTGATGTTAGATTTAGCTATTAATAATACTGGTGAATTTATTACAATTAAGAGTATTGCCGGGAGACAGGAAATTTCTGATAAGTACTTAGAACAGATTATAACCCTATTAAGCAGAGCTGGATATGTAAAAAGCTCAAGAGGAGCCCAAGGGGGGTATCGGTTAACAAAAGAACCAAAAGAGTATACGGTTGGTATGATACTAAAATTAATTGAAGGAAGTCTTGCACCAGTATCATGTGTAGAAGAGGAAGATAACGATTGTAATCGATATGGTTCCTGCGCAACTTTATTTGTTTATCAGAAGATAAATGAGGCAGTTAATAATGTAGTTGATAATATTACATTAGAGGACTTAGTGGAACGTCACCGAGAACTTGGTGAAAATAACTATGTAATATAAAGTGAATTAAAATAACCTTCAAAGGAGTATGCCTTATAGAAAAGATAAGGTATACTCCTTTTGGAAGATTTTAATATATCAATAGTTTTTTGAAAGATATGTAATCCTATAAAGCTTAATTAGTATATTGTTTTGTACTACATAATAATTAGTATATAGTACAGTACTACATATAAAATTAATTAGTGTATTGTTTTGTACTAATAAAATTAGTTAGTATATAGTTAGGTACATACATAAAAATTTAATTAATATATAGTTTGGTACATACAAAATTAGGTAGCATATTGTTTTGTACTACATATAAAATTAATTAATAGTTTGGCACTACGTAAAAATTAACTAGTATATTGTTTGGACATACATTATTACAAAAAAAATCGTTCCATTAAATTTAGATGAAGTTCTTAAAAAATATACTCTAATATTATGAATTCATGTTGACAAATTTTGAGAGTGAGAATATAATAACATTAATTCATACTAATTCTATATGAATACAATATATATAGAAAAGAAAAATTTATTATTTAAGAAGAGACATATAAAGTATATAAGAATACAGGGGTAGCTAAATAATAAAGAGAGAAAGGGAGATTGTATGATTGAGCAAAAAGAAATTTTAAGTTTGAGACACTACAGTTACATGTTGGTCAAGAGAAAGCAGATATAGCAAGTGCGGTTTCGATATATCAAACAACATCTTATATATTTCATAATGCAGATCATGCAGCTTGTTGCTTCGAATGACATTTAGGGTGGATCTTATAATCTATTGGCGCATACACTTAAAGAGTATGGAATTGTAACCACCTTTATAGATGCCTCAGACGTAGATAATATTAAATATGCAATAATACCAAAGTGTATTTATCAAAAGCCTTGGTAATCCTAATTCTAATGTCTTAGACATAGAAGCGATTGCTAAGATTGCTCATGAAAATAAAAGACCTCTTCTGGTTCAGTTTTCACAATAGAAATTAAAGTTGGAGAGAAAGATTCTCTTTACTTGCAAATGTTGCAGATGTAAAATCATTAGTAATACATCCGGCGTCAACAACACATTCACAAATGAACGAAGAAGAATTAAAAAATTCTGGAATAAAACCAAATACGGTTCGTTTATTGATTGGAACAGAACACATAGACGATATTTTATATGACCTGGAAAAAGCATTACAATAATATTTTGGAGGGATAGTTATGAAAATAGCGAAAAATTTAACTGATTTAATTGGAAATACACCATTATTAGAATTAAGTAGTTTTGTAAAGAAACAAGATTTAAACGCAAACATTATAGGTAAACTAGAATATTTTAATCCTGCTGGTAGCGTCAAAGATCGTATTGCAAAAGCAATGATTGAAGATGCAGAGGAAAAGGGCCTTATCAAAGAAGGCGCTGTTATTATTGAACCAACAAGCGGTAATACTGGTATTGGTTTAGCATCCGTTGCGAACGCAAGGGGGTATCGTATTATTTTAACAATGCCTGAGACGATGAGTATTGAAAGACGTAACTTATTAAAGGCATATGGAGCTGAACTTGTTCTTACAGATGGAAGCCTTGGTATGAAGGGAGCTATTGCAAAAGCAGAGGAACTTGCAAAAGATATTCCAAATTCCTTTATTCCGGGTCAGTTTATTAATCCTGCAAATCCAGAGGTTCATAGAAAAACAACAGGACCAGAGATTTGGAAAGATACTGAAGGAAACGTTGATATTTTTGTAGCTGGTATTGGTACTGGTGGAACAATTACTGGAACAGGAGAGTACCTAAAATCTCAAAATCCAAATATTAAAATTGTAGCTGTTGAACCAGCAAGTTCTCCTGTTTTATCGAAAGGGGTAGCAGGACCTCATAAAATTCAAGGAATTGGTGCAGGATTTATTCCAGATACATTAAACACCAAAGTGTACGATGAAATTATTACAGTAGAAAATGAAGATGCCTTCTCTACAGGACGTGAAATTGCTAAAACAGAGGGTCTTTTAGTTGGTATATCATCAGGGGCAGCAGTATATGCAGCAGTTCAATTAGCAAAGCGTCCAGAAAATGCAGGTAAAAATATCGTAGTTATATTACCTGATACCGGAGAGAGATATTTATCTACTCCATTATTCTCTGAATAATAATATAAGTGAAATAATGCGACCGAAATACCATTGGATTTAGAAAGATAGTCGGCAGTTAACTTTAAGTATTTCAGCTCTATCTCTAGATATGGGACTTTTATAGTTATAGAAATGTTATTCATAAATAATGGTATCATTATTTGTATATAATTTTAAAGGATACAATACTAACTCTGTGATAGATGTGTTGCATTTGTTACAGAGTTATTTTTTTCAAAGTTATTTGTTATAGCGTTATATGTGTTTAACGTATTGATATGTGATTCGTGGTTTCATAATTAAGTTAAGTTGTTTGACATTGGAAGTATACAACAATATAAAAAAACAATATCGATTGAAACGGTATAGTTATCAATTTATGTTTTCTATATCAAGTAACGATTTCTATATCAGCTAACGATTCTATATAACTTATGATTTTAAATTATCAACTTAGATATTGAGTGTGATAAACCGTTATTTAGGTAACATTGTATTAAAGTGTATAAATATAGTAAAACAAGAAACACTATCATAAGTATTGGTAATATATCCTAGAGAAGAATAGCCAATTTTATGAAGGTTTCGTAAATAGTCGGAAATGTAATTACTTTTTCGAAAAATATCAAAAAGTAGTTGACAAAGTCTTTATGCTTTGCTATACTAAATCTTGCGCTGACAAGTTGCGCATAACTGAATAAGATTTCAAATTCAGATGAGGAGAAATACTCAAGAGGCTGAAGAGGCGCCCCTGCTAAGGGTGTAGGTCGTTTACGCGGCGCGAGGGTTCAAATCCCTCTTTCTCCGTTCATAAAACATTCTGATAATTAAAGAAAGTTTTATGCAATATCAAAGTGAAATGGTATATAAAATTAAATTGTTTATATTAAATAAAAAAATTAAATAATTTAAAAAATATACTTGACACATGATAAAACGTATGATAAAATGTATAAGCTGTCTGTTGAAAGACAACAACTTAATAAAAAAATAAAAAAGTGCTTGACAAATAGAAAACAGTGTGTTAAAATAAACGAGCTAGTTTTTACGGACAAGCAAATGACAATAAGTCATTGAACATTGATAACTGAACAGTGAAACAACCTTGAAATTCGTTGAGAATAAAGTCCAAGCA
>NZ_DAMADT010000038.1:0-32629 GCF_031997925.1 Lachnoclostridium sp.
GTGGTGTGAGAGGTCGGAAATTTCTCAGTTAGGGAAATTTCCTCCTACTCGATTATGACGAGATTACCAATTTATGATAGAATAGGGACAAGGCATTACTTCGAGACAACTTGTCCCGAAGTGGACGTTTTGGCGGAGAAGGCGATATAAAATATATATTATCTTCATTGCATTAGAATACACCGAATGCAATGATTTATTTTTGATTCCTGATATTATTGTAAGAGGAGGTGAGGTTATGGATTGGCAGAAGTGCATGAACCAAGCACTTGATTATATTGAAAATAATCTATCATATGATATTGATTATTGTGTAGCGGCAAAGATCATGAACTGCTCGGAGTGGGAGTTTCGTCGAATTTTTTCTTTCTTTGCTCAAATTTCATTATCCGAATATATTCGTCGCAGGCGATTAACTATGGCAGCAATGGATATTAAAAAAGGCGAAAAAATAATTGATGTTGCTATACGTTATGGTTATGATTCTCAAGCAGCTTTTTCAAGAGCATTCAGTCGAATGCATGGAATAGCACCATCCTTGGCTCGAGACGAGGAAGCAATGCTAAAAATATTTCCACGCCTAACCTTCAAATTAATATTAATGGAGGGAAATGGTATGGAGAAAAATCCTAGTCACAGAACAAATATTATAGGTGCGGGTGAAGTTGGTTGTGCTATTTCGGTTGATGGGGATAAGAATAATATTCATAAAACGAATAGTTCTTTTTGGGATACGAAAGGAAATGAGGTTATCGGAACAACTGCGCTTCCTAAGTATGGCGCATTTGTTTCAGAAGAAAAATGCCATCTTTTTGGCGATGTGTCAGAGAAAAAACTATTAGAAATAGGTTGCGGAACTGGTCATTCTCTGCAATATCATGGTGACCGTAAGGCTTCTGAGCTATGGGGTATTGATATTTCTGAAAAACAGATAGAAAAGGCTAAACAGCATTTAGAATCAAGAGGTTTTTTTGCAAAATTGATCTGTTCACCGATGGAAGAAGACTGTGGAATACCTCTTGATTATTTCGATTTTGTCTATTCTGTTTACGGTATTGGTTGGACTACTGATCTTGAGGGTACTTTTCGCCGGATTGCTTCTTATCTAAAAAAAGGCGGCATCTTTATTTTCAGTTGGTCTCACCCAATACATAAATGCGTTGCTGTAGAAAATGATTCGCTTTCTTTTAAAAAATGTTACTTCGATGAATCTTGGTATTCTGTATCTCTTGATGGAGGCGCAATATCTTTATCGGATCGCAAGCTATCAACTTATATCAATGCATTAACAAAAGCAGGACTTGCCATTGATGAAATGATTGAAGAATCAGATGATGAGATTATTCAACTAAAAAAGGATAGTGATTTTGCTAAAAAAGCTAAAATGCTTCCTGTAACATTTGTAATCAAAGCAAGGAAATTATAGCAATTTCTATTAGCTAAAAAGTGGTACACAAAAAGGGGCTTTGCCCCTCCTTTGGTTTCCTACAGCAAAACGGCGATATGCTACCTTTTGAAGTGACGCATATCGCCGCTTGTTGTTAATAGCCCGTTCCGGTCTGTGTGTAGTTTCTTGAAAACTGATCTAAGTGAAATTGTAAGTATCAATGATTTGTTGTATCGAAATATCGTAGAAAGACATAAAAATCTAAAGACATAAAAATCTAAAGACATAAAAATTTAAAAACAAAAATCCAAATACATATAAATCCCAATACATAAAAAACTAAATACATAAAAAACTAAATACATAAAAACTAAATAGATATTTATGAAAATAGATTGACTTAATATGGTTATATTGGTATAATCGAAGAAAACAATATGAATTAGGAGTGACTATGATAATGAAGGAAGTAACATTACGGTATTTTGAATTTATTGAGAATAAAAAGAAACAATGTACTGAAGAATATGAAAGCTTAAATAAGGATGATAGAAAGGATGAAGCAGATCTTGTAAAAATCAAAGAAAATATTTATGAAATATTCGAAGTGTTATTTAAAACTCATATAAATCAGCTTGAGAAGCTATCTATTCCAGGCGAAGAGAAATTACATAGATTAAAAGAGGATTTTTTAAAACGGTTCGATACAATCCCAAAGAGTTGGATAGCACGCCTTGAACTTGCAAAAAAGCATAATGATGTTGCAAATATTGTTATAGAAGAGTTAAAATTGCAAGTAGCGCAGGAGTTAAAAGAACAATTTCTTGCGTTATATTAATTATTGAAATTTAAGTTGACCTGAGAGTTAGAATATAGGGCATTAAAGAAATGTGAAAATCAGAGTTTTGTCTAAAAGTGAATTACTTTGTTTTTTACTGTTCAGAAATTGTACCTGCACCTCAAAGTTTGCAGGCTATGGAAAGGCATGGTTATTGATATGACAGAAAGCGATGCAATCAAATTATTTAAATCATTGGCGGATAAATCAAGGTTGATGATTTTAAAATCATTGGCAGAGCAGCCAATGTATGTAGAACTTTTAGCCAAGCGTCTTAATTTGACTCCACCAACGATATCGTTTCATCTTAAAAAATTAGAAGAAGCGGGTGTGGTAAATTCTAAGAAAGAACAATACTATACAATATATTCGTTAAAAGAATCTATCTTAAACGCTAAAATATTAGATATTATTAAAGAAGAATCTAGTGAGAAGGAAGTTCAAGAGGAACGGGAAGAGCAATATCATAAGAAGGTAATTGAAAGTTTCTTTGAGTATGGAAAGTTAAAGTCAATTCCTGTTCAGAGAAAGAAGAAGCGCATCATCCTAGATGAGATAGCGAAAGCATTTGAATCTGGTAGAATTTACACGGAGAGAGAAGTCAATATAACAATCGCGGATTATCATGATGATTTTTGTACTATAAGAAGAGATATGATATCGGAGAAAATTTTGACCCGAAATGAAAAGGGGTACCAATTAATAAAAAAAGATTAGTGTTATGTTTTTCATAATATGAAAGCATACTTCACGAACTTTTCCTTGTCATGTTGAGAGACCATTACACATTAATAGTGTAATGGTCTTTTTACTAGGGAAGGAACGTCGATTTTAAAGATTCTACTTTACAAATTTCTCGAAGTTGATTAATATAGAATAAGATATATTTGGTAGAATTCTGTGCTGTAATGAATACAACGGAAGATAGCAGAGAACGAAAGAAACATAATGGAGGTCGTATAAGAATGGGTTTCTTTAAAGATTTCATTAAAGGCCTTAAAAAGTCTGGTAGTAAATCGGAAAAGGAAAAGAAAGAAGAAGCCTTCAATAGGCAAAACATCGAGGACGAAACACCTGGTGTCATAAAAGATGTCATTGAAGAAGATTCTGCAGAGGAGAAGTCAGAAGACTTAGGATTAGAGGAATCTGCTACAGAACTTTCTGAAGATGAGATAGATCAGGAAATCATGGATCCGACAGAAGAATTGTTAAATTCGGAAGCTGCTTTATTGGGTGAAGAGCCGTTAAATGTACATATGGAAGGCCAAAAAGAGCAGACACAGAGTGCCCGGCGTGAATCCTCGAATGAAGAGACTAAAAAAGAGGAAGAAATAAAGGAACGAAAAGAAACTGGAGATGGAGAGAATACCATGGTAGATTTTGAAGAGAGCGTTGTTGATGAAGAATTATTGGACACGTTATTGAATGAAGAAGAGAAAGCACCAACGGATAAAATGGGAAATACCGGACAGGCTAAGAGAGGTTTATCCCCAAATGATAGGGATGCGGTTACGGTTATTTCGAAAGGTACAACGATTAATGGTAGTATAGTCTCAGATTGCTCCTTAAATATAATGGGTACGGTAATTGGTGATATTGAGTGCCAAGGAAAATTATCTATCACTGGACGTATCACTGGTAACTCTATCGCTTCTGAGATTGAAATCAATTCCAAACGTTTAGAAGGTAGTGTTAATAGTGAAGGTAACATTAAAATCGATCCAGGCACTGTTGTTATTGGAGATATAACAGCATCTAGTGGTCAAATTGCGGGTGCTGTCAAAGGAGAGGTTGATATTAACGGGCCAGTTCTATTAGATGCTACTGCAATAGTAAAAGGGAATGTGAAAGCAAAATCCATGCAGATGAATAATGGTGCTGTTTTGGAAGGATTCATTTCCTTAGCCTATGCTTCCGTTAATGTTGAAGAAGTATTTAAAGAAAAATAAGGTTTCTCAGTAGAAGAGGGTAGAAATCTATTTTCGAATATGGTAAAATTGCTGTGACTGTTTGGGAAGCAGTAGAAAATCGCATGCGAAATCATCGATGTGTGCAACAAAGACATGAGAGGTAGCATAATATGAAATCCTATAATAGAGTATTATTAAAACTTAGTGGAGAAGCACTTGCTGGGGAAAAGAAGACAGGCTTTGATGAGGCAACTTGTATCGAAGTAGCAAAGCAGGTAAAGAATTTAGTTGACGATGGAATCGAAGTAGCAATCGTTATCGGAGGAGGAAACTTCTGGCGCGGACGTAGCAGTGAGACCATTGACCGTACGAAAGCTGACCAAATTGGGATGCTTGCAACAGTGATGAACTGTATTTATGTATCGGATATTTTCCGTTATGTAGGTATGGAAACAAAAATCTTTACACCATTTCAGTGTGGCAGTATGACTGAACTATTTAGCAAGGATAAAGCAGTAGAATGCTTAAAGAAGAAAGAAGTTATCTTCCTTGCAGGGGGTACAGGTCATCCGTATTTTTCAACGGATACTGCAACCGCACTTCGTGCAATTGAGTTAGAGACAGATGTCATCTTAATGGCTAGAGCAGTGGATGGGGTTTATGATAGCGATCCAAAAACAAATCCAAATGCAAAGAAATACGATACGGTATCTTATCAGGTATTACTTGATAAAAAACTGGCAATCATGGATTTAACAGCTACTGTTATGTGTATGGAAAATGAGAAGTCATTACTTGTATTTTCTCTTAATGAGGAAAATAGTATTGTCAATAATGTAAAGGGAAATTGTACAGGAACTGTGGTAACCGTATAATAAATATCGGTACAATGGATGTAAAATAGTAGGAGGTCTTTTTTATGAATGAAAAAATTAAACCTTTTGAAGGTAAAATGCAGAAATCATTAGATTCGTTAAAGGAAGAATATGTAGGCATTAGAGCTGGTAGAGCAAATCCACATTTACTTGATAAATTAAGAGTAGATTATTATGGTACACCTTCCGCTATTCAGGCAGTAGCAAATGTCTCTGTTCCTGAAGCGAGAGTCATTCAAATTCAACCATGGGAATCAAAGTTAATCAAAGAAATTGAGAAAGCAATTCTTGCTTCTGATCTTGGCTTAACACCAGGTAATGATGGAAAAGTAATTCGTCTTGTATTCCCAGAGTTAACAGAGGAACGCAGAAAAGACCTTGTTAAGGATGTTAAGAAAAAGGCTGAGAACACTAAGGTTGCAGTACGTAACGTTCGTCGTGATGCGAATGACGCAATTAAGAAGCTTGCAAAATCAAATGAAATCTCCGAAGATGAGCAAAAGCAAATCGAAGATGAGATTCAAAAGATTACAGATAAATTCATTGCCGAAGTTGATAAAGTAATGGAAGATAAATCGAAAGAGATTCTTACAGTATAATTATTATTGAGACAAAAAAATGTTTCAATAATCGATTTACGGCGTAAAGAATACGCCTTTCATCAGAAGTTTGAAAAGAACTTTTGATCAGCAATAATATAGGACGTATAAGACTTTTTAAGGTCCGTACGTCCTATTTTAAATTTAAGATAAGTAGTTTACTGCAATCGAAAGGAAGGCAGGCATAGAGTTTAATGGATGCAAAATTAAATGGATTAAAGATACCAAATCATATTGCCATCATTATGGATGGTAATGGACGTTGGGCGAAAAAAAGAATGATGCCACGTAATTATGGGCATAAAGCCGGTAGTAAAATCGTGGAGGATATTTGTAGAGAGGCTTATAACATCGGTGTTAAGTATGTGACGGTATATGCTTTTTCTACAGAGAATTGGTCAAGACCACAATCGGAAATTGATACGTTGATGAAATTGTTAAGAGATTTTTTATCAGAGTGCTTAAATAAAAGTAAAAAGAACAACATGCGAGTACATGTTATTGGAGATATCACTAAATTAGAACAATCGTTACAAGATACTATTGTAAAGCTTGAGGAAGTAAGTGCGAGTAACACAGGACTTTGTTTTCAAGTTGCATTAAACTATGGTGGACAAGATGAAATCTTACGAGCAACAAGAAAAATCGCACAGGATGTGAAAGATGGAAAATTATCCATTGAGGATTTAAATACAGAAGTTTATGAGGATTATTTGGATACCAAAGGAATTCCAGCCCCAGATTTATTGATACGTACCAGTGGTGAGCAACGTTTGTCTAATTTTTTATTATGGCAGCTTGCTTATACAGAGTTTTATTTTCCTGAAGTTCTTTGGCCAGATTTCAATAAAAAAGAGCTTATCAAAGCAATAGAGTTCTTTAATGGCAGAGAACGAAGATACGGTGGTGTGGGCTGAAATACACAATAATACAATCAGAAAAGGTGCAATAGCACCAGAATAGAGGTTATAATGAAGGATCAAACTTTTTTGGTACGGTTTCGTAGTTCCTGTATTTTAATGATAGTTACAATAGCAGCAATGATTTTAGGTGGAGAAGTTTTATTTGCTTTACTTCTTGCGATTTCATTAATTGGTATGATGGAATTATATCGAGTGCTTAAGATGAATAAGAGTATTTTGGCATTTTCAGGTTATATTTTTTGTATCCTCTTTTATATGCTAGTGTATTTTAATAAAACAGAACTGATTTTTCCGTTACTAATAGGATTTCTGTTGGTATTAATGGGGGTATATGTATTTTCATTTCCTAAGTTTCATTCAGATCAGGTAACTTTAGTATATTTTGGTCTTGTTTATGTAGGAGTTATGTTATCGTTTATTTACAGAGTTCGAATATTGGAGAATGGTTTTCTACTTGTGTGGATGATCTTCATTGGTGCTTGGGGATCAGACACTTGTGCCTATCTTGTTGGTAGAAAGATAGGAAAACATAAAATGGCACCAATTTTAAGTCCAAAGAAATCGGTCGAAGGATTGTTTGGAGGGATTCTTGGAGCAGCTTTGATTGGCTTTCTATTTGCGACAATTTTTAAAGGTCAATTAACATCAATTTCAAATCCCCAAGTAAGTTTTGCTATTATTGGTGGTTGTTCAGCGATGATATCTACGATAGGCGATTTGGCTGCTTCTGCTATAAAGAGAAATCATGAAGTAAAAGATTATGGAAAGTTAATACCTGGACATGGCGGAATACTGGACCGATTTGACAGTATAATTTTTACCGCACCGATTGTATATTACCTACTTCAAGTGTTATAATGAATAAGCGCAATGCTCAATGCGTTGTTTTATATGCGCACTAAACGAACATAGATTGGAGTTACTATGAAGATAATATCAGTTTTGGGATCTACCGGTTCTATAGGTACACAGACCTTAGAGGTGGTACGAAATAATAAGGACTTACAAGTGTCTGCACTTGCTGCGTCATCCAATATTCAATTATTGGAGGAACAAATCAGAGAGTTCCATCCGAAACTTGTTTGCGTATATGATAGGGATAGGGCACTAGAGCTAAAGAAAAGAATTTCTGACTTAGAGGTTATTGTTGAGGCAGGAATGGATGGTCTTATCGCATGTGCTACAGAAGAAAGTGCTGACATTGTAGTCAGTTCTGTTGTTGGTATGATTGGAATCAAACCAGTAATGGAAGCAATCTTAAGGGGAAAAGACATAGCGTTTGCAAATAAAGAAACATTAGTAACAGCAGGGCATATCATTATGCCGTTGGTAAAGAAAAAAAACGTAAATTTATTACCAGTAGATAGTGAACATTCAGCGATTTTTCAGTGTCTTCAAGGAAATGAAGCCTCTACAGTTAGTCGAATTATCCTAACTGCTTCTGGCGGACCATTCCGTGGGAAAAGCCTTGCACAACTTAAGAATGTGAAGGTGGAAGATGCCCTAAAACATCCTAATTGGTCGATGGGACGAAAGATTACCATAGATTCCGCTACTATGGTAAATAAAGGCCTCGAAGTGATGGAAGCTCATTGGTTATTTAACGAGCCACTCGATAAAATTGAGGTTGTGATTCAGCCACAAAGTATTATACATTCTGCAGTTGAGTTTGAAGACGGTGGAATTATAGCTCAGCTTGGAACACCGGATATGAAATTACCGATTCAGTATGCGCTTTATTATCCTGAGAAGAGAAGATATCTTCCGGGAAAACGCTTAGATTTCTTTGATATCGGTCAGATTACCTTTGAAAAACCGGATATCAATAACCTACCAGGGTTACGTTTGGCATATGAGGCGATGAGTACTGGCCATAGTGTTCCAACAGTGTTTAATGCAGCCAATGAGCTAGCGGTTGCAAAATTCTTAAATCGTGAAATATCGTTCCTTTCGATTACAGAATTAATAGAAAAATCGATGGAAAATGTTGCGGTAGTGAAGAAACCTACCTTAGATGAAATTCTGAATGTGGAACAGGAAACATATGATTTTATAGAAAGAGAGTGTGTGAAGTCAAATTATCATATTTAATTGATTACTCACATGCTAAAGAAAGGAAATTTACTGGATGAAAATTATTGTAGCATTGTTAATATTCGGAGTCATCATAACATTCCATGAATTGGGACACTTTTTGTTGGCGAAGAAAAATGGTATTGTTGTGACGGAGTTCTCCATTGGAATGGGGCCTCGTCTGTTTAGCAAGGTTTATCATGGCACTAGGTATTCGCTAAAGTTGTTACCAATCGGTGGCTCTTGTATGATGCTAGGAGAAGATGAAATTAATGATAATGAAGGAGCGTTCAATAATAAAAATGTATGGGCGCGTATCTCCACGATATTTGCTGGACCGTTATTTAATTTTATCTTAGCATTTTTACTTGCATTATTTGTAGTTGGAATGGTAGGCTATGATCCAGCTCGAGTTGTCAATGTACCTGAGGGTAGTGCTGGTGCAAATGCAGGACTACAAGTAGGGGATATCATCACCGAGATTGATAGTGAAAATGTTGTATTCGCCAGGGATATTTCAACGCATTTTGATTTCAAACCAATTAAGTCACAGAACCCAATCACAGTTAAATTTAAGAGAAATGGGGAAAAGTTATCAACAACCTTAATACCAGACGCTGAAAAACGATATATGCTAGGTATTTCTTATTCTCCAGATTCTCAAGGAGAGGCTCAGATTACTTTATTAGAGAACTCTGCTTTTAAAGATGCTGGAATAAAAAATGGCGATGTTATAACAGCGGTTAACGGGACTGAGATTAAGACTAGTGCAGATCTTAGTTCTTATCTAGGAAGTCATCCGCTTGATGGAACTGCGCTTTCGGTTACCTTTACACACAACGAAAAGTCCAATACAGTGAATGTAACACCACGTATGACAGAATGGTATACCATTGGATTTAACTATAACCAAGGATATGAAAAAACAGGTGTTTTTGGTGTTGTCCGCTATAGTATTTCAGAAGTTCGTTACTGGATAGAAACAACAGTTAAGAGTCTTGGTAAACTCTTTACTGGTAAGGTTGGAGCAGATGAACTAGGAGGACCGGTACGAATTGTTAGCGAACTTGGTAATGTAGTAGATGCAAAAGAAGACATTGGTATTAAAAATGTTATTATCATACTCTTTAACTGGGGCATTTTATTAAGTGCAAACCTTGGAGTAATGAATCTCCTACCTATTCCAGCACTGGACGGAGGAAGAATAATATTCTTAATCATAGAAGCGGTTCGTGGAAAGCCACTAGATAGAGAAAAAGAAGGCTTTGTTCACATGCTTGGTTTTATTGCTTTGATGATATTAATGGTATTCTTATTCTTTAATGATATTAAGAATGTTTTCTTTTAGAATTTAACCTTATCAGAGAAGTATCCCTCTTCAATTAGTAAGGGACTTACCTGTTTTAAAATGCCACGTAATGGCAATGAGGTTAAGTGCAAGTAGAGTAAGTGGATTTCAAATATCCGCTTTACGTGCGATTTGATTTCATCACCGTGTTTTGTACCTAATAACAATTGTACGCTTAAAACAAGAAAAAGGACGCTTTGCGAACTTTTTCTTGTTAAATTAGAAGTTTATAATGCTTTTTATTTCAAACAATTTTGTTATGAATAGAAGTTTGAAATGTTTTTATATCAAACAAATTTGAATTAAAACTTGAAGTACTTCTTATTTCACAAAAACTTGTTATTAACCATAACTTTTGAGCATGTTTTCTACCGATATAGTGAGAAAGAATTCATTATAAGATTCGGTGGTTTAGAAAAGAGGATATTATGTATCGCGATAAAACAAAAGTAATCACCATAGGAAATCGAAAGATTGGTGGAGGTAATCCAGTCTTAATTCAGTCTATGACAAATACAAAAACGGAGGATATTGCTGCTACTGTAAATCAGATATTGGAACTTGAGGAAGCAGGCTGTGATATTATTCGCTGTGCAGTTCCTAACATGGAAGCTGCAGGAGCACTAAGGGAAATAAAGAAGAAAATTCATATTCCTTTGGTTGCTGACATCCATTTTGATTATCGCTTAGCAATTGCTGCCATGGAGAGTGGTGCAGATAAGATTCGTATTAATCCAGGGAATATTGGAGACATAGAACGAGTAAAAGCAGTTATCGATGTCGCGAAGGATCGTAATATTCCAATCCGTGTTGGAGTAAACTCTGGCTCCTTAGAAAAACATATTGTAGATAAATATGGACATGTAACTGCAGAAGGTCTAGTAGAGAGCGCGCTAGATAAAGTTCATCTGATTGAAAAACTAGGCTATGATAATATGGTAATTAGTATTAAGTCATCGGATGTTCTTATGTGTGTGAAAGCGCATGAATTAATCGCTCAAAAGGCAAATTATCCGCTACATGTTGGAATTACGGAGTCGGGTTCAATCGTTGCAGGTAATATCAAATCATCGATAGGTCTTGGATTAATTTTAAATCAAGGAATCGGTGATACCATTCGAGTTTCCTTAACAGATAAGCCACTCGAAGAAATTCGATCAGCAAAGATTATATTAAAAACATTGGGATTACGAAAAGGTGGCATAGAAGTTGTATCATGTCCGACCTGCGGCCGTACTCAGATCGATTTGATTGGTCTTGCAAAACAAGTGGAAGATTTAGTATCTAACTATGATTTAGATTTAAAAGTAGCGGTAATGGGATGTGCAGTCAATGGTCCTGGAGAGGCAAAAGAAGCGGACCTTGGTGTAGCAGGCGGTAAAGGTGTCGGATGCATTATTAAAAAAGGAGAGGTTATCCGTACAGTACCAGAGGAATCTTTATTAGCAGAGCTTAAGAAGGAATTGGATAGCTTTATATAATCGATAGGAAATAAGTTGAAAATTATATTTTCAATTTATTTCCTTTATAGTTTTTAGCTTGTTAACTAACAGTTAATATTCAGAACTGAGACTATTATATACAAGAAAAGGTATGTTCACGTAATTTTTCTTGTCAAAAGGTGTAAAGCACCAGAATGGATGTTATTATGTTATTTTTTGAAGTGTTTGATACACTGAATGTAGAAAATGAAATTTATGAATTATTCTCCGATATCAGCGTATTAAAAGCGTTGGTATCGAAGAATAATGGTAATGTTCATATCTACATACAGAGTACACATCTGATTAGTAGGAAACAAATAAAAATGATGGAATTTCAGCTACAAAAGCAGCTTTTTTCATCAACCAAAAGTCGAGTTAAGTTGATAGAAAACTATCAACTTTCTTCGCAATATACCCCGGAGTCTTTATGGGATATGCACAGCGAGAATATTTTAGAAGAGCTGAATGATAATAGTGTCATGAACTATAATATTCTTCGAATGGCAGAGATTTCTTTTGACGGTTTTAAAATGATAATAAAGCTTCCGGATACGTTCTTGAATCAGAAAAAGTCTGAGGAAATTAAAGTGTTTTTGGAACCAATGTTTGAACAACGGTTTTGTATTCCTGTCGATCTTCGATTTGAATTTTATGAACTCATTGAGGAAGCAAAAGAGGAAGAAGAGTATCCGCAAGTACGAAGAGAGAAAATAAAACAAAATGCGGTTCAGTCGATGGAAACAAGTGGAGAAGTTAGCGATGAGATTCGTTCTGAGATTCCATTTGAACTGTCTTCTTCGAATAAGCGTGATGATAATCTTGTCGGAAGAGAAAGCTTAGAGAATAAGTCAGAGCTTAACATAGGGAAGAAAGAAGAAAAGAAACAAATAAAAGAAGATAAATTCTCGCAACCAGAAAAGAAGAACAGCGCGTATGATAAAGCAAAGGCATATAAAAAGAAGCTTCCAGATGATCCAGATATTATCTATGGTCGACCATTTGAGGGAGATTCCATACCAATTAAGGATATTCAAGAGGAAATTGGTGAGGTTGTAATTCGTGGAAAGATTTTATCTACAGAAGAAAGAGAATTACGAAATGAGAAGTTTTTAATTTCCTTTAATGTAACTGATTTTACGGATACAATTTCGGCAAAAATCTTTGTTCGATCAGAAGAGATTGAGGATATCCGTGGTCAAGTAAAAAAAGGTATGTTTATCCGTATGAAAGGTATGGCTCTATACGATACGTATAGTCGTGAGATTACTATAAATTCTATTATAGGAATAAAAAAAATTCCAAGCTTTATTGAAAGAAGAGTTGACCGATCGGAAAATAAACGTGTAGAATTACATGCTCATACGATGATGAGTGATATGGATGCGGTGGTAGATCCAAAAGCACTTGTAAAAACTGCATTTGAATGGGGACATAAAGCGGTTGCGATTACCGATCATGGTGTTGTTCAGGCCTTCCCAGAAGCGTCTCATGCAATTAATCCAAAGGATTATAAGGATGATGAAGAAAAGATGCAGCGTGCGAAGGACTTCAAGATTATCTATGGTATGGAAGCTTATGTTGTAGATGATATGAAGGATATCGTTCAGGGAGAGCGTGGACAAGGCATAGAGGATACTTGTGTAGTTTTTGATATCGAGACCACTGGTTTTAGTTCTATAAAAGATAAAATCATAGAAATTGGTGCTGTAAAGATACAACAGGGTACCATTGTTGACCGTTTCTCGACATTTATTAATCCTGAAGTACCGATTCCATATCATATACAGAAGTTAACAAGTATTACAGATGAGATGGTAATCGATTCTAGAACCATTGAGGAGATACTTCCTGAATTCTTAAGTTTTTGTGAGGGCTGTTATTTGGTGGCACACAATGCTTCCTTTGATATTGGATTTATTACAAAGAAAGCGGAGTTTCTAAATATTCCTCTTGAAGTAACTTCAGTTGACACGGTGGGGCTAGCCAGAATCTTATTAAATCACTTAAATAATTTTAAGTTAGATACGGTAGCCAAAGCCTTAAATATCTCTTTGGAAAATCACCATCGTGCGGTAGATGATGCAGGATGTACCGCAGAAATCTATTTGAAGTTTTTAGAAATGCTTCGTGAACGTGGTATAGAAACTTTAGCTCAGATTAATAGTGCAGAAGAGGTTACCGCAGATGTTATTAAGAGAATGCCAACCTATCATGCGATTATCTTGTGTCAAAACAATATAGGGCGAGTAAATCTGTATCGAATGGTAAGCTATTCTCACATTAATTATTTTCAGCGTCGACCAAGAATACCTAAGTCTGTGCTTATGAAGTATAGAGAAGGTTTATTGATTGGTTCTGCGTGTGAGGCAGGTGAGCTCTATCAAGCCTTCCTTAGAAATTCTTCCGAAGGAGAGATTATTAGACTCGCCAAGTTCTATGATTATTACGAAATACAACCGCTTGGAAACAATCAGTTTATGATTGAAAGTGATAAGATAGATATTAGCTCTGAAGAGGAATTAAAAGAGATTAACCGTAAAATCATCGCGTTAGGAGAGGAATATAATAAACCAGTAGTCGCTACTTGTGACGTACATTTCCTTAACCCAGAGGATGAAGTTTACAGAAGAATTATCATGGCTGCAAAAGGGTTTTCTGATGCAGATAACCAGGCACCTCTTTATTTTAGAACAACGGAAGAGATGTTAGAAGAATTTAGCTATCTTGGGAAAGAAAAGGCGGAAGAGGTTGTAATTACGAATACAAATAAAGTCTGTGATATGATTGAAAAGATATCACCAGTCCGTCCGGATAAATGTGCTCCTGTCATTGAAGACTCGGATATGACACTTCGTAATATCTGTTATGAGAAAGCACATTCCATGTATGGCCCAGAACTTCCTAAAATTGTAGCGGAACGATTGGAACATGAGCTAAAATCGATTATTAACAACGGTTTTGCTGTAATGTATATCATTGCACAAAAGCTGGTGTGGAAGTCGAATGAGGATGGTTATCTGGTTGGTTCCCGTGGTTCTGTTGGTTCCTCCTTTGCAGCTACGATGTCGGGTATTACAGAGGTAAATCCGCTTCCTGCCCATTACTACTGTCCGAATTGTCATTTCTCTGATTTTGAGTCAGAGGAAGTAAAAGCGTTTGGTTCCAGTTCAGGATGTGATATGCCAGACCGTGATTGTCCTGTTTGTGGACAACCGTTAGCTAAGGATGGACATAACATTCCGTTTGAAACGTTCCTTGGATTTAATGGAGACAAGGAGCCAGATATCGATCTTAACTTTTCAGGAGAGTATCAGAGTAAGGCACATGATTATACCGAAGTTATCTTCGGTAAGGGGCAGACCTTCCGTGCTGGTACCATAGGTACGCTTGCGGATAAAACAGCATTTGGTTATACCAAGAAGTATTATGAAGAGAAGAGCGTGCATAAGAGGGTCGCAGAGATTAACCGTATAGTGGAAGGTTGCGTCGGGGTACGAAGAACGACAGGACAGCATCCTGGTGGTATTATCGTTCTACCATTAGGAGAAGAAATTTACTCATTTACTCCGGTGCAACGTCCTGCTAATGATATGACAACGAAGACGGTTACGACTCACTTTGATTATCACTCCATTGACCATAACTTATTAAAGCTAGATATTCTCGGGCACGACGATCCTACCATGATTCGTATGCTTGAAGATTTGACAGGAATTGATGCGAAGACAATCCGAATGGACGATCAGAAGGTTATCTCTTTGTTTAAATCGACCGAGGCCTTAGGAATAAAACCAGAAGATATCGGTGGCTGTGACCTTGGTAGTCTAGGTCTTCCAGAGCTTGGTACCGACTTCGTTATGCAGATGTTACGAGACACGAAACCACAGAGTTTTTCGGATATGATTCGTATTTCCGGTCTATCCCACGGTACGGACGTATGGTTAAATAATACTCAAACATTGATTGCGGAAGGAAAGTGTACTCTTTCCACTGCGATTTGTACCCGTGACGATATTATGACTTATTTGATTAGTCAAGGTGTTGAGAATGGTCTTGCCTTCAAAATCATGGAGAGTGTTCGTAAAGGAAAAGGGCTTACTCCAGAGATGGAGGAAGCTATGGTTGCAAATGGAGTACCAGATTGGTATATCTGGTCTTGTAAACGTATTAAGTACATGTTCCCAAAGGCACATGCTTGCGCGTATGTTATGATGGCATTTCGTATTGCTTATTTTAAAGTATATTATCCGCTTGCTTATTATGCTGCTTACTTTAGTATCCGTGCCACAGCATTTAACTATGAGTTAATGTGTCTTGGAAGGGAGCGGCTTGATTATCATATGGCGGAATATAAGCGTCGTATGGGATCAAATGACCCTGCTCAGAAGTTAACGAAGAAAGAAGAAGATACGCTAAAGGACATGAAAGTAGTACAGGAGATGTACGCTAGAGGTTTTGAATTCTTACCAATTGATGTCTATATAGCAAAAGCACATCATTTTCAGATAATTGATGGCAAATTAATGCCAGCTTTAAGCACCATCGATGGTCTAGGCGATAAAGCTGCGGATCAGGTAGTCGAAGCTGTTAAGGATGGAAAATTCCTGTCAAGAGATGATTTTAAAACAAGATGTAAAGTCAGTGGAACAGTGGTTGATCTGATGGGTGATTTGGGGTTGATGGGAGATCTACCAATGACCAATCAGATTTCCTTGATGGATTTTCTACAATAGAGTTCAATAGATTTGATTTAGAGGTAGGGCAAATGCTCTACCTCTTTTTCTGTGAGATGGGGAATGTAGTTAAGTAGCACATGATTAGTGATTTGCAGAAAAATGAAAAAGAAAGACCTATATTTTGGTTATGGATATAAAAACTCATATGAAACCGATTACATAATTATCTTAGGAAAAACATGAAAAATGATATAAAACACTTGAACACTTATTTTTTGAGCTTTTATCCAGAAATTGTACATGATTCGTATTTATGCAATTAGTACAAATAATAAAGTATAAACATTAAAAATATGAACAATAAGTAAAAATCAGTTGACATATATAGGGATAAATAGTAATATATGAATATGAAAAGGGTTTCATACATGTCGAAATGCTTATTTAATAGTAAAAATGCACAACTGACAGAAAATGGAACTGAAAAAATAAGGAGGAGTAAAAGTGAAAAAAAGAAAATCAGCTACCATTCAGTCTATTCCTATAGTGAATAAGAAAACTTTCTGGCAGAATGTAGTGAAGTACCGTATTTTGATACTCATGTGCCTGCCGGCAATCATATTTTTCTTTGCGTTCAGCTACATGCCATTACCGGGAATTTGGGTAGCATTTGTAAAGTATAATTACCGTTTGGGAATATTTAATAGTCCTTTTATAGGACTGAAAAATTTCGAATTCCTGTATACGTCTGGGAAGTTGTTTGAATTGACCAGGAATACGATATTATACAATTTAGCGTTCATTATATTGGGAAATTTGGCAGCTATTATTATTGCAATCCTTTTAAATGAACTAAGAAGCAAATGGTTCAAAAAAGTTTCGCAGACCATGATGTTCTTACCTTATTTTATCTCTCATGTATTGGTAGGCTTTCTAGTATACAACATTCTCAATTATGATACCGGTTTTGTAAATACCATTCTAACCAATTTTGGATTGGAAAAATGGGCACCGTATTCCGATGCGGGGGTTTGGCCAGTTATTCTTGTCATTGTACAGCTGTGGCAGGTCAGTGGATACAATTCAGTTGTATATTTTGCAGCAATTATGGGAATTGATTCTGAGATCGTTGAAGCAGCAAGGGTGGACGGGGCGAATGGCTTCCAAAAGATTAAGTATATCATTTTACCGTCCTTAAAGCCTACGATGATTATTTTGCTTCTGTTTGCAATGGGTGGTATTGTGAAAGGTAACTTTGGACTATTCTATAATATTATAGGGTCAAATTCATTGTTGTACCCAACAACCGATATCATTGAAACTTATGTATACCGTGCAACCATTACGCACTTTAACTTCTCTACTGCATCGGCTATAGGGCTATATCAATCCTTAATAGGATTCCTTATGGTCATGGGATGTAACTTTGTAGTTAAAAAAATAGACAAGGCCTATGCGTTATTCTAGGAGGTAATAAAGAATGTCTGATACATCTAAAGTAAAAAAAGGAGTAAAAGTTAAGCTGGATATTTCAGATAAGATTATCCGAAGTATTGGATACTTTGTGGCAGGCTTTTATGCAATAGCTTGTGTAATTCCGTTCCTTCTTATCGTGGGAACTTCCTTTAGCTCGGAAGCTGTGGTGCGTATATCCGGTGTATCGCTGATACCTAAGGATTTTACGACCTATGCATATAGCCTAATTTTTCAAGGCGGAACCGTTTGGGGGTCTTACATAGTAACAATTGTTATGACGGTCCTTGGTACATCACTCGGACTATCTATAATTGCCATGACTGGTTATGCATTACAAAGAAAAGATTTTCCCTTTCGAAATGGGATTTCCTTCTACATATATTTTACCAGCTTATTTTCTGCAGGTCTCGCACCTTATTATCTGTTAATGACCCAGACCTATCACCTAAAGGATAGTTATCTTGCGGTATTTCTACCGTTATTGATGACCCCATGGCTGATTATCTTGATGAAGAATTTTGTGAAGGATATTCCTCATGAGATAACAGAGTCTGGTAAGATAGACGGAGCCGGAGATATGAAGGTATTCGTATCCCTTATTCTTCCGATGCTAAAGCCTGCGCTGGCAACGATTGGACTGTTTTTAGCAATCGGGTATTGGAATGAGTGGTATCAATCATCCCTTTTCTTGAGTTCAAGGGTAAAGTATAGGCCTTTACAGTACAATCTATATGAGGTTATCAATAAAGTACAGATGCTTCAAAATTCTGTCGCAGGATCACATGTTATTTTGCAAAATATGCCTACAGAAACACTTAAGATGGCAACTGCAGTAGTTTCTACTGGGCCGATTATTTTCCTTTATCCGTTCGTTCAGAAGTACTTCATCAGCGGTATTACCGTTGGTGCGGTCAAAGGCTAACAGGATGTGACTAAAAGATGTTAATTCTGTTATGGAATTTACATAAATTTTAATATCAAAGGGAGGAATTAAAATGAACAAATTTGGCAAAAAGACTCTAAGTTTTTTGTTAGCAGGCATTATGGTTCTTAGTTTAACGGCCTGTGGTGGTTCAAAAAAGACAGCAACGGATCCAAGCGCTACAGGGAAAACAGATCCCGTAGTAACTACTGGCAAGGGAGATACTGCTTCAAAGATTGATACTTCCGAGCATGTAAAGATTGTATATATGACAACAGGTGACCCAAAGAGCAATGGAGCTACCGAAGCGATGCTAGAGAAACTGAACAAGATTTTGACAGATAAAGTAAATGCAGAACTTGAGATTTATTACATAGGATGGACGGATTACCTTTCCAATTACAATTTGACTTTGGCTCAGATGGATGGGTCTGTAGACCTTGTAGGAACAGCTACTGACTGGCTGGACGCATGGCCGAATGCACAAAATGGTGCTTTCTTAGAACTCAGCGAAGATATGCTTGCTACCTATGCACCACAGACCTACGCACAGGTTCCTGCAGAAGACTGGGATAAATGTAAATTTAACGGGAATATCTATTTAATGCCAGAAGATAACTTTACCCAGTGGACGAATCACGGTTTTATCTACCGTGGCGACTGGGCAGCAGAAGCAGGGCTTACAAATGGTGTACATAACTGGGAGGATATGACAACCTATTTTCAGGGCGTGAAGAAAAATCATCCAGATGTAATTCCATGGGACAGTAACGCAAAACAGACCATAGAGATGCCGGTAGGCTGGATGACTTCTCATACGAACTTCGTACCTACTGAGGGTATAGTTGCAGGCAGAATCTTCGGCGGAACCAAGGATAATTTATATACATTAGGATCCCCATTCTATGAAGGTGATGAATTAATAGAATTTGCTAAATACATGAAGCAGTGGGATGAAATGGGTGTTTGGAAAACAGATGTATTAAATAATGAAGCAGCGAAAGCAGAAGAAGAAATGTACCTTGGTCAATCTGCGTCTACCCAGCATCATACGAATACGTGGCTTACGGATGTTGGTTTTAAAATGAATACGAATCAACCAGGTTCCGACACTAGCTTCTTCTGGTTTGGAGAAGAGATGGGCAATGTCGTAAGTTTAAACATTACCCACGGAGCGATGGCAGTTTCCGCAGCTTCCAAAAATCCAGAAAGAGCGTTAATGGTATATGATTTGCTTAGAAATGATCCCGAATGCTACAAACTGATTAACTATGGAATTGAAGGCGTTCAGTACGAAATGACACCAGAAGGCTACATGAAACAGCCAGAAGGTTATAGTACTGATAAGGATGAAATTGTTACCAACTACTGGTGGGGAAGAAATGATTCTCTAGAACTTAAGTTAGAGGGAAGAAGCTGGGATAAATATGACGCTCTCTGTGCGGAATATGACAAGGTTAAGATACAATATCCTTATGGACAGTTTATTCCAGATATGACCAACATTCAGGCGCAAGTTGACAATATCAATGAAATTCATACCAACTATATGAAACAGATAACATACGGCAAATATAAAGGTACAGCAGAAGAGATTGTTGCTGAATATAGAAAAGCATTAAAGAATGCTGGCTTTGAAGAAGTATTAAGTGAATTACAGACTCAGATGGACGCATTATATAAATAAACACATTTGTAACCGGATTGAATCTAAAAAGACTGAATGTGATGCGGAATGCTTCTGAACGGAAGTGTTCCGCTTCACTTATGAAGGAGGACAGAAATGCAACAATTTGATATAAGAGATGATTTTTATCTGAATGGAGAGAAATTTAAGATTATATCCGGTGCAATCCATTATTTCCGTATAGTTCCGGAGTATTGGCGTGATCGACTGGAAAAATTGAAAGCAATGGGGTGTAATACAGTAGAAACCTACGTGGCATGGAATATGCACGAGCCTAAAAAGGGGCAGTACTGCTTTGAAGGCATGTTAGATTTGAAACGCTTCATCTTACTAGCACAGGAGCTGGGATTATATGTGATTGTAAGACCATCTCCATATATTTGTGCAGAGTGGGAACTTGGCGGACTTCCAGGCTGGTTGTTAGCAGAGGATGGCATGAGATTAAGGGCTTGTTATGAACCTTTTCTTAAACATGTCAGAGATTATTATCAGGTTCTGTTTCAGATTCTTGCCCCTCTCCAGCTACCTTATGGTGGACCGATAATTCTAATGCAGGTAGAAAATGAATATGGGTATTACGGAGAAGATCACAATTATATGGAAACAATGAAGCAGATAATGCTTAACAATGGGGTGGTGGTTCCTTTCGTAACTTCTGACGGACCAAACGATGAGTCCTTATCCTGTGGTTCTACGAAAGGGGCACTTCCTACAGGGAATTTTGGATCTGGAACAGAAGAAAGATTTCAGATATTGAAAAAATACACAGATGGGGGCCCTTTAATGTGTACAGAATTCTGGGTGGGTTGGTTTGATCACTGGGGAAATGGTGGACACATGACAGGTAATTTGGAACAAAGTACAGTCGATCTTGATAAGATGCTAGAGCTAGGAAGTGTGAATATCTATATGTTTGTTGGAGGTACTAATTTTGGCTTTATGAACGGCTCAAATTATTATGATGAACTTACTCCAGATGTAACTTCCTATGACTATGATGCTGTTCTTACAGAAGCTGGGGACTTCACTATGAAATATTACAAATATCGTGATGTGATTGCAAAATACACTACCATTCCGAAAGTGAATTTTTCTACTAAGATTGTGAAAAAGTCCTATGGCACATTGGAGATTAAGGAAAAAGTAGGGCTTTTTGAGACTCTGTTGGATTTAGGAGAGCCTATCTATGACACTTTCCCAAAACCTATGGAGAAACTTAATCAGAATTACGGATATATTCTTTATCGTTCTAGATTAGAGAGAGAACAGGGGATTGATAGTATCCGACTTCATGGGGCTAATGACAGGGCTAATATCTTTCTGAATCAAAAAATGATTGCCACACTCTATGACAGAGAACTTCTTGAGGAAAAAAAAGTTGAACTGCCGATAGAAAAAGGAGCACAGCTCGATATCCTGGTAGAGAATATGGGACGTGTGAATTTTGGTCCTCGGATGGAGAACCAGAGAAAAGGAATTGCACAGTGCGTACAGATTAATGGACATATGCACTATAATTGGGAACATTATTGTCTACCTCTTGATAATCTTGAGAAACTTGATTTTGCAAAGGGTTATACCGAAGGTGCACCAGGATTTTATAAATTTTCTTTCGAAGTAGAAGAGGTAGGAGATACATTCCTTGATTTTGAGGGATGGGGAAAAGGTTGTGCCTTTTTAAATGGATTTAATCTTGGTAGATACTGGGAGATGGGACCTCAAAAACGTCTTTATATACCAGCACCTTTGTTAAAGAAGGGATGGAATGAGATTATTATGTTTGAAACAGAAGGCAAAGTAAGAAGCACGATAGAATTAAAGGATGAATCAGACGTCGGTTAATGAGTGTAGATAATGGAAACAATGTGGAAAACACGGAAGAAATGGGATATAATAAAGCAAATCTACCTTGAATAGATTTAACTATTTCAAAGATTAATAAATTAAGAATTATATCAAGGGGTTATAACATATGGAAAAAGATAATATCAGCATTTATACAATTGCAAAGGAAGCAGGTGTTTCACCGGCTACGGTTTCGAGAGTCCTAACCGGAAATGCCAGAGTGAGTGAAGAAAAAAGGGAAAAGATTGAGGCACTGATTAAGCAGTATGACTTTAAGCCTAACGCTCTAGCAAGAGGGCTTAGTAATATCGAAACTAAAATCATAGGCATTCTGGTTTCAGATATTCGAAATCCTTTCTATGCTACCATGGTTGTGGAATGTGAACGCTATGCGATTGCCAACGGTTATATGTTAATGGTTTGCAATTCGCTTGGTAGCAATAGCCTGGAGCATGATCATATCGATAAGTTGGCTTCTCAAAAAGTAGACGCTATCATACAAATTGGCGGAAAAGTAGATGAACTGGTTTCTGATGAACAGTATGTAGAGATGATTAATAGCATAGCAAATAAGATGCCAATTTTGATTACTGGTAAACTAGATGGCGCAGATTGCTATCAAGTGAACATTGATGAAGGTCAGGCAATGGAAATCGTACTAGAATATTTAATACAAAATGGCCATCAAGAAATTGCACTCGTGGGGGGACGGGCGGATGTAAAATCCACAATGGATAAGCGATTTCGTTACAGACAGATTATGAGAAAATACGGGCTGACCATACGAGAGGAATATATCATTAGTGGGAAAACCTACGATATAGAAGGTGGCTATGATGCTATGAAGGAGTGGATGAGTAAAGACTTTCCAATGCCTTCGGCCATTATTGCTATTAATGATTTTACGGCGGTAGGTATTATTCGTTTTTTAAAGGAACACGGACTTTCCATTCCTAAAGATGTCTCAATTGCCAGTTTTGATAATACCTATATGACCGAAGGTTGTGAACCAAATCTTACTAGTGTAGGTTATGATTATAAAGCTTTTGGTGAATGTTTAATCAAGACAGCCATTGCAGCAATTCATAAGGAAGAACCGCCAAGAACTCAGCTCATTAAGTCTAAGCTATATGTCAGGGAATCTTGCAGGAAGTTTTGAGGGGAATACGATGTTTTATGAAATGGATTGCAGTTGTTTGCCTTCGGTACGACTGGTAGATCGTACAACGATTGATCCTCCTTACATCCATAGAAGGAGGAAGGCAAACGAGTATATTCTATATCTAATTATAAAAGGAACTATGTATCTGGAGGAAGGCGGTAAAAAATTAGAATTGATCCCAGGTGATATGTACATATTGGATCCGATGTATGAACACGTTGGAACCCGTGCCTCCTGGTGTGAATATTATTATATACATTTTACACATCCAGCTTTGATAAAACTTCAGGATGAGGGAATTATTCTGTGGAACAGGTTGGCAAAGAAAAGAGGGAGGGCATTACAGAGTAATAAGTATAGCTACGATCTGTGTGGAGATACAAGACTGTACCTCCCTAGGTATTACAACTTAGCCTATTATAGTAGTCTGTTACAAGTAGAAGGACTTTTTAATGAAGCAAGAAAATACAATGAGAATCAGATGGAGTATTATAAGACTTTATGTGGATCTAAAATACTTGAGGCTATTATTCTAATTTCTAGAAGCTATACTTCTACTAAGGTGTTTACACAGGTGCAGTCTCTTCCAAAGTCCTATCCAGTTGTGGAAGAGTTATTAACTTTTTTAAATGAAGAATATGTAAAAAAAATTACCAGTAACCTTTTGGAAGAGAAATTTAACCGTAATTTTGATTATATGAACCGCGTTTTTAAGCAGGTAACAGGTACAACCATCTTTCGATATCTGACAAGAGTGAGAATAAACCGTGCGGAAATGCTTATGCAGAATGCTACTCTGACAATGGCGGAAATCGGGGAACAGTCCGGTTTTTCAGATGAATATTATTTTAGTCGCGTGTTTAAGAAAAAAACCGGAGAGGCCCCTAGTGGATATTTAAAAAACAGTATGAAATCAAATCTTTTTACGAATCCATTTACTAATATGGAAGCGAAAGAAGAGGAGTATGTGGAATAGTTCATCCATACCGATGGCAAGGAACTGTCGAATGGATTTTTATTCAATAAGTAAGAAGGTAGAGTATGTACTATTCGATAATAAGTACACTATCTTTCAAGCCGTCCGCGGATACAGTAAGGGTAATAGGCGTATGGCTTATTTTACGAATATATATAATTAATTTTCCATTTAGAGTATGCCTAGTGGCTAAAGAATAGGGTGTATTATCGGCGAGATCTCCATTTTCTAGACCTAAAATTTCACCACCACCTTCGACTTTAGCTTCTAGAAGAACGCGAGCATCTGGAACAGTAATACCTTTTGCATCGGTAATGGAAACTTCTACTTGGAGAATGTCCTTAGCTGCATCTTCGTCCCAGTTATGGAGGATTATTGACGATGGGGTAGAGGCAGTTGTTAGGAAACAGGAAAGGTCTGATTCTGAATCCGTTTGATACCCAATTGCATGGATGATACCCGCTTCATATGGTAAAACACATTCAAAATAGCCAAAGGAAGTTTTGTGTTCTAGAGTCTGTAGCAAACGTCCATTGATAGATAAGGTGACTTTAGGAAGATTGGTATATACCCTGACTAGTACGTTGCTACCATCTTCATAGTTCCAACGATTGGTCATGTCTTTCCATTCATCATAATTTCCATCAGCTAGAGCTGTGAAAAGGTGGATAACTGGCTCGGTACTCCAGAGAGAGCGACGCATATAGTAACCAGACTTTTCAAAGCCAGCAAGAGTTAAGAGACCAGCACTGGAACCGTGTATAGGCCATCCATGCGCTTCTCCTAAGTAATCGATACCAGTCCATAAGAATTGTCCGGAGATAAATGGATGAGAGATAACAGATTGCCATGCGGCATAACTGTGGCTATTTTCGCTTCCTAAGAATGGTTTCTGTGGAAAGCGTGCATGGTCCTGAACGTAATATTCTTCTTTATAGTTGTATCCTACTACATCTAGGGTATCAAAAAATCCAATTTGTGAGGAAAGCTCAGGGAAGGCAGCTGCCAGGGTGACTGGCCTTGTTGTATCTTCCGTTCTAACAATTGCAGTTAGTTTGGCTGCCAGAACAGAAAGTCTTTCTGCGTTTGGTCTGTTTGGACTATATATACGTTCTTCTTCAGGCTTGCCAGCGTCATTATTGCCAGCAACAACAGCAAAAAGAGGGTGGCAGTAAGGGTCGTTTGGGTAATCAATTTCATTGCCGATGCTCCATAAAATAACGCTAGGATGGCGTCGGTCCCGACGAACCATGGCTTTTAAATCTTCTTCATGCCAACTAGGAAAATCCTCAAAATAACCTTGGTGCTTCGGAGGATATACGTTGTGTCCGGTGGACCATTTATTTTTAGCATTTTCCCATTCGTCAAAAGCTTCATCCATCATAAGAAAGCCCATCTCATCACATAGGTCGTACAGTTCCGGCATATGAGGATTGTGGCTACAGCGGATGGCGTTACAGCCCATTTCTTTCAGTTTTATGAGTCTACGCTTCCAGACCTCTTTATGCATGGCGGCTCCTAATACACCTCCATCATGATGAACACAGACTCCTTTTAACTTGGTCTCTTTCTTGTTTAGGAAGAATCCTTTATCTGGATCGAAGAAAATGCTACGGATACCGGCTTTAAGGGAAGAAATACGGTAATTTGAACCATTTTCCAAAGTGAGGTATGTATTTAAATCATAAAGATATGGTGTTTTAGGGGACCATAGATTAGGTTGATCTACAAGGCCATTTAATAGAATCTGTCTGGTTTCCCCCGGAGAAAAAGTTTCTTCCGATTTAAGAGATAAGACACAAGTACCGTCCGGAGTGGAAAGTATACTTTCTATTTGCAGATGTTGTGAGGCATTAGAGTCATTACAGATTTCATGTAAAATTTCAATATGAGCGCTCACCTCATCCACTCTAAGTGTAGTAAAAAAGATGCCATTTTCCTTCACATGGACTGGTTCTTCTACTAGAAGGGTTACCTTCCTAGTAATGCCAGATCCTGTGAACCAACGGGAATCTGCAAGATCCATATGAGATACTTTAAGGCTTAGGACATTTTCTTCTTCCCCAAAATGGGCAAAAGAGGAGATGTCATAAGAAAAGGTGGAATAGCCGTTAGGACGTTTCCCAAGATAATAGCTGTTACACCATACCTGACTGTTTTTATACACCCCGTCGAAAATTACTGATATTTGCTTGCCTATGTATTCCTTTGGTAGTTTAAAGTGAGTACGGTACCATCCGATGCCGCCTGCAAGATAACCGGTACCGCTTGAAAACTCCCGTGAAAATGGCATAGTTACGGACCAGTCGTGTGGTAAGGTGATGGATTGCCAATTAGAGTCGTTAAAGCCTTTGTACCATGCGTCTTGTGAATCTCCATAACAGAATTTCCAATCTTTGTTTAATGGAATATGAGTTGTATCCATGTTTACCTCCTATGAATTGTTAATACATAAAATTAAGATTTCGTAGCTATTTTTAGTATACAGAAGTTTGGGGGGATAACAATGGATAATAAAGATAATATTTGGACTTTGGAGACTTTTACAAAGGAGCCGCTTAATTTTGGAAAGGAATAATCTATGGAATACCGTTTAAATAAAATTGATTCACCGGTTTATGTCAAAAGGCTATTTTTTCTGTGTTGGCTAGTGTATTGTACTTCTTATCTTGGTCGATTGAATTATTCCGCAGCCATGACGGTCATGATAAAAGAAAATGTCTTGGATTCTTCACAGGCAGGGTTTATTAGTATGTTATATTTTTTTGCCTATGGTATTGGTCAGATGGTGAATGGTTTCCTAGGCGATAGGATTGATCCTAAAAAGATGATTCTAATTGGAATAGGTGTGTCCGCGGTTGCCAATGCCTGCATGGGACTAGCGGGAGGCTTTTTGGTTATGGCACTAATCTGGGGGATAAATGGTTATTTTCAATCCATGATTTGGGCGCCAATTATCCGAATATTTGCGGAGATGTTAAACGAAAATAATAAGATAAACTGCAGTGTAAACATTTCGTCTTCCGGTGTAGTAGGAACCTTACTTTCTTATCTTCTGTCAGCGATATTGATTGCTAGACTCCATTGGAAATTTGTTTTTTTTGTGGCATCAATCCTGCTTTTTCTTGTAGCGATTGTATTTTGGTTTGGATTTCAGTCCGTCCTAACATTTTCAAATAGGAATTTAGAAGCAAAGGGTGATGAAACTAGAGTAGATAAGGAGCAAATAAAAAAACAGGCGGGGCAAAGGACTGATTTTAAGACAATCCTTTTTTGCTCGGAAATTCTATTTATTATGATTCCGATTATTATACATGGAGTATTAAAGGATGGTGTCACGGCGTGGGTACCAACTTATATCAGTTCAAGTTTTGGGCTAGCACCATCTTTTTCTATACTGATTACGACTGTACTTCCGATTGTAAATTTAGCTGGTGCTTATGTAGGATGGGCTATATACAGGAGAATGAAAGAGAATATTGCAAAATCCAACATGGTATTCTTTGTTGGGTCGCTAGCCTCACTTATCCTACTTCTAGTCTTTGGCAGGGTTTCCGTTATCCTAACAGTAGCACTTCTTGCAATAATCACATCATCCATGATGGCAGTTAATACATTATCGATTAGTGTTTATCCACTGAGATTCGAAAAAGATGGAAGAGTTTCTAGCGTTTCTGGATTTTTAAATGCCATGGCATACATAGGAACTGCAATCTCTACTTTTGCTATTGGACTTATTGTAAAATATAGAGGTTGGGAGGTTACCATAATTACATGGCTGGTCATGACTGTGATAGCGTCAGCGATCTGTTTCATGGCAGTGAAAAAATTAGAGGTAAGTAAAATTTCAAAAGTAACAAATAATAAAGAGGAGAGGAATGAGAAATGAAAATTCAATATCTAGGAACTGCAGCAGCAGAAGGATGGCCAGCGGTGTTCTGCAAGTGTGAAGCTTGCAAAAGAGCTACAAAGCTTGGAGGAAAGGATATAAGGACTAGATCCCAGGCATTGATTGATGGAAAGTTACTCATTGACTTCCCACCGGATGCGTATTGGCACGCTATAACATATCAGTTTTACCTTGGGGATATCGAAAGTCTTCTTGTTACGCACTCCCACCAAGACCATTTTTATCCGTTGGAACTAATTTTACGGGGAAGTCCATATGCCCATGAGCAAAATGGCTGTTTGACCATATATGGGAACAGCAATGTGAAACGCTTATATGAGATTGCTCTTGCAGAAGAAAATGACTGCCCTGACATCTCAGAAGCGGTATCGTTTCAGAAAGTCGAACCTATGAAGTCATTTACTACAAAAGAGGGGTATCAGGTTACACCACTTCCAGCAATACATAAAGAAAATGAGCGATGCTTGATTTATCTAATAGAAAAGGGTGGGATACGTATATTTTATGGAAATGACTCCGGATTCTACCCAGAGGAAGTATGGGCTTATTTAAAAGGTATTCATCTAGATTTAATCAGCCTTGACAGTACCATGGGTAATTTTTCAGGTGGAACCGGTCATATGGGAATAGCAGAAAATATTCGAGCATATGAGCGATTTAAGGAGATTGGATGTGTAGACGAAACGACGAAAGTGGTAGTGAACCATTTTTCTCATAATGGGCAACTTTCCCATAGTGAATTGGAAGAGATGGTGAAGCCATATGGATTTCTTGTAGCATATGATGGGTTGGTAATCGAAGCTTAAGTTGGCACCGAATATAGTAGGAGGAAGAGTGAAAGATTTTTAATCTTTCACTCACCAAGTTTGTGCTGCGACAAACTTGAGCCATAAGCTGCTCCTAAAAAACAGTCGCAGCATGGAGGCTAAAAATGAAGAAGATTATTGTATTATTCAAAACTCACTTAGATGTGGGATTTACAGATTTTTCACAAAAAATCATTGATGATTATATTAACTTGTACATACCAAATGCCATAAAACTAGCGAAAGAGTTACATGGGAAGGAAGAACGATTTATTTGGACAGTAGGTTCATGGATACTTGAGAGGTATTTGAAAGATAGTAATGATAAGAACTTGCTAATCGACGCTATCAATAGCGGAGATGTTAGATGGCATGGTTTACCATTTACTACACATACTGAGCTGATGAGCCCGGAACTTTTTCAGTATGGATTAAGTATATCTAAAAAATTAGATGCAGAATTTGGTGTACAAACAGTTGCGGCAAAGATGACAGACGTTCCAGGACACACAAAGGCGATCATACCTTATATGGCACAAGCAGGAATTAAATTTTTACATATTGGTGTAAATTCTGCATCTACAAGGCCTAATGTACCTAAATTATTTAGGTGGTTAAGTCAAACAGGAGAAGAAATTGTTGTGATGTACAATGATAGTTATGGCGAGTTAACAGCGATAGGGGAAAGTGGAGTATCGGTTTATTTCGCTCATACAGGAGATAATCAAGGACCACAATCGATAGATCAAATAAATGAAATTTATGCAGAGTTGCACGAGAAGTATCCTGGTGCGAAAATAGAAGCGGGTACTTTAGAAGATGTTGCTCAAGTGGCACTAAAAGAAAAGTTACCGGTTATTTCTTCGGAAATTGGAGATACATGGATACATGGAGTAGGAACAGATCCTAAAAAGATTAGTCAATATAGAGCACTATTAAGATTGAAAGATTCCTTGCCAGAAAAAGAGATGCATAAGATATACGATAATATATTGCTGATTCCTGAGCATACTTGGGGATTGGATGAAAAGATTCACCTGGGGGAAAAAACGGACGATGGATTTATCCTTGGTGAACACAATTACTTTAAAAGAGCTGAATTTGAAAGCATACGCAGTACAGCTAAGTTTCAAAAAATGGAACAATCATGGGAAGAACAAAGAGGCTATATTAACAGCGCAATAGATAGCTTATCAGGCGATTCACGACTTATTGCAGAACAGGCAATACAACAATATAAATGGTCAGATACGAGCTTTGAGGGGTATATAGAATGCACTTCGTATCAAGATATTCTGCTTCAAGGTTATTGTATTTCAGTAAATGAGAATGGCGCTATTGATAAGATGGTGAAAAACGGTAGGGTGATTGCTGACAGTAACCATTTGTTAGGTTCTTTTATTTATGAAGTGTTTTCACGTAATGAATATCTTCGTTACAATAAACAATATGTAATTAGTACAGAATGGTGGGCCCTTGAAGATTTTGATAAGATAGGGGAGGAAAAGGCAATCGAGGAATATCAAAGTTTTGTGCCGAAATTAGCTAAGGTATTCACAAAAAACAATATGCTTCTAATTGAAATGAAAATGCCACCAGTAGCAGTTGAGTTATATGGTGGCGCAGAAAAGTTGATGATGCATATTACTTTTCATGAGAACACAGTGGAGTTTGATTTTGCTTGGTTTGGTAAAAAAGCGAATCGAATTGCAGAAGGATTATGGTTAGGTTTTAATCCAAATGAAAAATTAACCAGCATACACAAAATGGGTCAATGGATATCACCGCTTGAAATAGTTGAGAATGGAAATAAACATATGCATGCAGTCGATAAAGGCGTTGAGTTTGGCGATATTGAAATAACCACATTAGACACAGCATTGGTCAACATAGGTAAACCATCTCTATTAAATTTTAATAATGAGACACCAATAGTAACCGATGGGGTTTACTTTAATCTATTTAATAATGTTTGGGGCACGAACTTCCCGATGTGGTATGAAGATGATGCAAGGTTTCGTTTCATTATAAACTTATAAAAATACGACATTAAAATAATGCATAATAAATAGTGAGTATTTGAATTTGTAAAAATGATATGGATTAGTTACTTTCTATGTTTTCTCTTGTATTCCGTAGATAATAATTTTGTGATTCTTTTCAATGACAGGGGAAAATGACTAGATGAAGATAATTCAATGACTAGATGAAGATAATTCAATGACTAGATGAAGATAATTCAATAACTAGATGAAAGATAATTCAATAATTTGTGAAATTGATAAAAGAGAGTAGTTTGTGCTTACGAGCAGATACTACTCTCTTCAATCTGAGCGTTCTTTGAAAAGACTTTCTACGCTAATGGGATTCGAAGTCTATGAGTATATTTCCTGCCAAGTGGTTATACATCAGAAATAACGTTATTCATAAAAGGTAAATTGTATATTACGACATGATAATGTTCAAAAAATTAAAAAAAATCAAAAAATTCAAAAAAAGAACTTGCATTTTCTTTTTTCCTGTAGTATTATATTAAATGTAACAAGGCTCGTTGGTCAAGCGGTTAAGACGCCGCCCTCTCACGGCGGAAACAGGGGTTCGATTCCCCTACGAGCTGTTAAATCAAAAAGTTAAAAAAACTAATTGATTTTTAATTAAGTATATAGTATAATACAAATGTTGTATGGCTCGTTGGTCAAGCGGTTAAGACGCCGCCCTCTCACGGCGGAAACAGGGGTTCGATTCCCCTACGAGCTGCTATTAATATTGAACTTAAAAAACCCTAAAATGCTTGGAATCCAGTGATTTCAGGTATTTAGGGTTTTTTGTTTTTACACATAATTATTGTTTTACGGTGTTTCAAGGTCTTTAAAAGCCTTTAAAAGCCTTTAAAGCCTTTCGCGGTCTTAGATAAGGGTAGTAAACAAGGGTAGTGAATAAGGGTAGTGAATAAGGGTAGTAAGCAAATAGCTAAAAACAAGGGTATAAATCTGACTAAGCAAGGGTAGTAAAATAAATTAACAAGGGTAGTAAATTAGTTTAACAATGGTATTTCACCAAATGAAGTTTTAAATCCTCAATATATCTTAAGGGAGTGCTGATATGGCAAGAGCTAAAAGTAAACCACGGTAGAATAAATAGAGGAAGTAAAGTCATTCATTCATCATAAGTCTTTAGAATTAAAAGATTTACAATCACAACTTGAAGAGTTGTATCTTCAGAAGAAAGAAGAAGATAAAGAATCAATATACCAGAAGATGTTATCAAACGGTCTATCTGTGGACGAGCATTGGGATTAATAAAAACAAATTAATAAGAGTAATAAAATAGGACAGAAGAGAACTTTTAATGGTCTCAACTGTCCTAAATTATTAAATAATTTTATTGTTGTACTCATTTATTTGTATGTGATTAATACCAGTCCTTGTATGATAATAAACATTGTTTGCCTTATATGTATTAAGTGGCTTTATCATATTATTTCTCACTATTACATTAGAACAAATTCCATCTTTGGTATTCATAGCATTAACTTGCGCTCCACTTTTATCGTAACTGTAAGTATTATTGTTTATTAAAACAAATCTAGCAAAATATTCAGAATAACAATCTTCTATAGTTACGTTGTTCATCGCAGTAAGATGAATTGCACATCCTGTATTATTTTCTTTATCTCCAAAAAATTTGCATCCTTTGATGGTTATATTATCATGAAATTTATTTACTGGCTGA
>NZ_DAMADT010000038.1:32639-42991 GCF_031997925.1 Lachnoclostridium sp.
TATACAATATGGAGCGCTTTTTCTTGACTTTGATTTTCCAAACTCGCAATTTATATATTTAATATTTTTACATACAGTATTGTCATAACACTTAGACCCACTTTTATGAACAAAAATTTCAGACTCAGTTGAAAAATCAATTTGTGAAAATTCTCTAAAGTTAGCATTTTTATCAGCGATATATCCTAATAGTCTACAACTCTCAATAGTAATATGATTAGAACCATTAATCTCTAATCCATGAAAGTATATAGTATCTTCAATATCACAATTATATAAAGAAATGTTATTACAATGCCATAATGTTAATCCATTACATTTACAAGCGCCATATTTACTATACATCTGCTCTATTCTTAAGTCGAAGATTTGAACATTACTAACTCCGCTATAACCTGTTGTATTAGGTGTTGTATATGACATCAAAATATTATGAATAGGAGCTGCCATTTGAAGAGTTGAGCCATTAAATTTCAAAATATTATTACTATTAAAGTACAAGAGTTCAGTTACTTTATAAGTCGCTTTTTCAAAGTTGACTGTATTACCTGTACTCATAAGAGCAGTTTTAATCTTACTTATTGGATCAGTTTTTTTGATGTATATTGTCCCCATAATATAATCACCTTCCTACATTTCTAACAGCTCTCTCCACGTTGATTTACCACTTGTAATAATAATATCGTATTCCATAAAGTCAAATACAAGACCACATGTCCATGCATTCTGATGTAGGGTTTTCTTTTAATTAGGTATATACACATTATAAATGATCAAAAAGCTCATGCAATAACTCTAATTAATTTTTAATATGGCTATATATATTATAGTATCATAGTTCACCTTTTTATGAGGATTCTATCATGGTGAAAAAAAGTATTTAGAAATATGTTGAAAACTATTTACAAAATATACCATATTTATTATACTTAGTATTGTTAGAAAGGAGACATACCCATGTTAAAAGTTTACATCTGTCCAATCTGTTATAATTATAGACTAGTATCAAAACGGAGTAAGGCGGTCTGTCTTCATTGTAATCATAGCCTTTTACCATGCAATATTTCCTATGAAACGTATTCTAGGCTCTCGGATGAAGAAAGAGGCCAGTATAGAGCGTATTGGAAAATAAGAAAGATGTAAGCAGAAAATAGAAATGACGATTTCAATCTTTATATCCATAATGTTTTTATTAGTTAAATTAATAATTATGGGGATAGAATACTCTAGAAAAGATAATAAAATGTAATGGAAAAGGCACTTAGAATTCTAGGTGCTTTTCTTGTGTATACTTATTTAGACGTATCTGGGTATATTGGTAAAAATGTGGAACTAGATGATGATGCGAACCAGAGTGGCTACGAAAGGGAAGCATTTAAATACTTCTAATTGATGTGCCTTTTCTATTCTTCTAAATAGTAATAAAGTTATACTTATCTAAATTGCGGTATTGGCGTTTTTCGGTTAAGCTAGAAAAGCCCTAGAAATGCACGGATTCCTTGATTTACTGGGCATTTCAAGTTGACAAAAGACTGTAAAATCTTTATAATTAATCATTGGTGTATGTTCGAAAGGATGCGATTATTACCGTGGGATATTGTCGTATACTGTTAATATCAAATAGAAATAACGACCTTTCAACAAAAAAGAATAAAGAATGTGTATCCTAGCCGGAGTAGAAGGTATTTCCTGCAGGATTTCATGACCGTGATAGTAAATCACAATAAAAAAGCCATCGTTTCATGATGGCACAAAAAAGATAGAAACTAACAGGAGGACAAACCATGAAAGTATATGGTGTGAATGAGCTAAGAAAGATGTACCTAGACTTCTTTGAAAGCAAAGGGCATTTAAAGATGAATAGTTTTTCTTTAGTACCACAAAATGATAAGAGCTTATTATTAATTAACTCCGGTATGGCACCGTTAAAGCCTTATTTTACAGGACAGGAGATTCCACCAAGAAAGCGTGTAACAACTTGCCAAAAATGTATTCGTACTGGTGATATTGAAAATATCGGTAAAACAGCAAGACATGGTACTTTCTTTGAGATGCTTGGTAACTTCTCTTTTGGTGATTATTTTAAGCATGAAGCAATTGCTTGGTCCTGGGAATTCTTAACCGAGGTTGTTGGTCTTAGTGGGGACCGTTTATATCCATCTATTTATTTAGAAGATGATGAGGCATTTGAGATCTGGAATAAAGAAATTGGTATAGCTCCAGAAAGAATTTTCCGTATGGGTAAGGCAGATAACTTCTGGGAGCATGGTGCAGGTCCTTGTGGTCCATGTTCTGAGATTTACTATGATCGTGGTGAGAAATACGGTTGTGGTAGTCCAGATTGTACCGTAGGATGTGAATGTGACCGTTACATCGAAGTATGGAACAATGTATTTACTCAGTTCAATAACGATGGCAATGGCAACTATGAAGAATTAGAGAATAAAAACATCGATACTGGTATGGGTCTTGAGCGTCTAGCTGTCGTAGTTCAGGATGTTGATACCTTATTTGATATCGATACGATGAAAGCAATCCGTGACCATGTATGTAAGATGGCAAACGCAGAGTATAAAGTGGATCCAAAGAAGGATGCTTCTATCCGCTTAATTACAGATCATATCCGTTCTGTAACGTTTATGACCTCAGATGGTATTATTCCATCAAACGAAGGAAGAGGATATGTATTACGTCGTTTACTTCGTAGAGCAGCTAGACATGGTAGATTATTAGGTATTGAGGGCAAGTTCCTTGCAGATTTAAGCAAGACTGTAATTGCGGAATCAAAAGACGGGTATCCGGAATTAGAAGAGAAGAAGGAATACATCCTTAAGGTACTAACAATTGAGGAAGAAAAATTCAATAAGACAATCGACCAGGGTCTTAGCATCTTATCTGAGATGGAAGATGCATTAGTTTCCAACGGAACTAAGACTTTAAGTGGTGATGATGCATTTAAATTATATGATACCTATGGATTCCCATTAGATTTAACAAAGGAAATCCTAGAGGAAAAAGGTTTTCAAATTGATGAAGAAGGCTTTAAGAAAGCAATGCAGGTTCAGCGTGAAACAGCAAGAAGTGCACGTGCAGTAACAAACTACATGGGTGCTGATGCAAGCGTTTATGATGAAATTGATCCAACAATTACGTCTAACTTTGTTGGTTATGATAGAACAAGCCACACTTCTAAAATTACAGTTCTTACTACAGAAACTGATTTAACAGATGAAGTAGTAGGTGGACAGGCAGCAACTATTATTGTTGATGAAACTCCATTCTATGCAACAATGGGTGGACAGACTGCAGATATCGGTGTAATCGTGGCGAAGGATGCTGAGTTTGAAGTAGAAGATACCATCAAGTTAAAAGGCGGTAGGGTTGGCCATGTTGGTACAGTAACCAAGGGCAGCTTTAAGGTTGGAGAAACTGTAACACTTACCATTGATGCCGAGAGAAGACAGGCTATTGGTAAGAACCATAGTGCAACTCATCTTCTTCAGAAAGCGCTACGTAATGTACTTGGATCTCATGTAGAGCAGGCTGGCTCTTTTGTAACAAGTGAAAGACTTCGTTTCGACTTTACACATTTCTCTGCTTTAACCAAGGAAGAAATTGCTAAAGTGGAAGCTATGGTAAATGAAGAAATCGCAAAGAACATTTTAGTTGTAACAGATGTAATGAGTGTAGAAGATGCTAAAAAGAGTGGTGCGATGGCATTATTCGGTGAGAAATATGGCGATAGCGTTCGTGTAGTATCGATGGGAGACTTCAGTAAAGAATTATGTGGTGGTACTCACGTAGCTAACACAGGTTCTATCACTGTATTTAAGATCTTATCGGAAGCAGGTATTGCAGCTGGTGTACGTCGTATTGAGGCAATTACCTCTAACGCTGTATTTGAATACTATAAAACAATGGAAGAAGAGCTTCATGAAGCTGCGAAAGTAGCTAAGACAGAGCCAACTTCCTTAATAAAGAGAATTGAAAGCTTACAAGAAGAGTTAAAAGTAGCTTTATCTGAAAATGAAAAATTAAAAGCTAAGCTTGCCAATAATTCTTTAGGTGATGTAATGAATCAGGTTGTTGAGGTAAAGGGCGTGAAGCTCTTAGCTTCTAAGGTAACTGATGCTGATATGAACGGACTTCGTAACCTTGGAGACCAGTTAAAAGATAAATTAGGTGAGTGTGTTATTCTTTTAGCTTCTGCGAGTGAAGACAAAGTTAATTTAATTGCGATGGCAACGGATGGAGCTATGGCAAAGGGTGCTCACGCTGGTAACTTAATTAAGGAAGTTGCTGTTTTAGTTGGCGGTGGCGGCGGTGGTCGTCCAAATATGGCGCAGGCAGGTGGAAAGAATCCATCTGGAATTGATGCAGCAATTGAAAAAGCGGTATCTGTTGTGGGAAATCAGATTAAATAATGTTAGTATTTTCTCAATTATTAATACAATTAATAGAACAAATTCTATAAAAAGTGCATATTTTAACAACTGGAAGATGGTGCTATAAGGTACAAATAAAAGAAGAACTTGCAGAATAATAGCAAAAAGGTATTGACATTTAAGCTGTCTCCCTTTATAATCTTTGTAGTGCTATTCAAAAAATACCCAAACAGTTGTAAAAGCACAATTCACAACTGGAGGGAGGTTAGGTGTGAGTCTATGTCAAATGTAATCGTAAAAGAGAACGAATCCTTAGACAGCGCTCTCCGCAGATTCAAAAGAAACTGTGCGAAGGCCGGAATCCAGCAGGAGATTCGTAAGAGAGAACATTACGAGAAACCAAGCGTAAAGCGTAAGAAAAAGTCTGAAGCTGCTCGTAAGCGTAAGTTTAAATAATATGTGCAAGAATCCCCAGTCATTAGACTGGGGTATTTTTTTTGCAAAAAACATGTTGTTTTTCGGATTGTATTCCTTCTTCACAGAAATTTAATAAAAATTTTCTATTTTTTCCTTTTGCTTCATATTAATTTATGTTAAGATTAATAAAAGAGTTCATATAATTGTATAATAAGCATATAGAGACAGAAATTGCCTTTCATGTGGTGATAATAAGCCCCCTTGTAATCTGAATTAGATTGTAAGGAGGCTTACAAATTATCATGACAAGGTAAAGTTCAGACATGTACTTTTTCATATATATGTGCTCTAAATTTTTGAAAGGAAGTGAAAGACTATTGAATGCGCTAGTTGAAAAAATGAGGGAGGCACTATTCTCGGTTCTACCTATTACACTAATTGTAGTTTTACTCAATTTCACATTAACGCCTCTCGAGCCAATAGTATTTGGTAGATTTTTGTTAGGAGGATTACTTATTATAGTAGGATTGGCAGTACTGCTTGTTGGGGTGGATATCGGAATAACACCAATAGGTTCTCATATGGGATCTGCAATCGTAAAAAGTAAGAAGATTTGGATCATTGCAGCAGCCGGATTACTTCTTGGATTCTTTGTATCAGTAGCGGAACCAGACCTTCATATTATGGCAGGTCAGGTAGAATTTGTAACTTCGGGACTGATATCGAAGTCAGTAATTCTCATTGTTGTTTCTATTGGAATCGCTGTAATGCTTGCCCTTGGCTTGGTACGTATTGTCTATAACATTCCGTTATATAAGATATTAATTGTAATATATTTGGTAATCTTAGGTTTATCGTTCTTTACTTCTGCTGAGTTCTTAGCCATTTCTTTTGATGCGTCAGGTGCTACCACCGGAGCATTAACAGTTCCTTTTATATTGGCTTTAGCCATTGGTGTTTCTACGTTAAAGAAAGATAGTAAAGCATCAGAAAAAGATAGCTTCGGCTTGGTAGCAATTGCTTCTTCAGGAGCGATTTTATCTGTAATGATTATGAGTATTTTAGTAAAAACAGATAAAATAACAGCAAGTATTGAAAGTGAAGAAGTTATTAGTAATAGCTTTTTAGGCCCGTTCTTTGACGTTTTTCCTACACTTGCGAAAGAAGTAATGATTGCGCTTCTTCCAATTGTAATTATTTTTGTATTCTTTCAAATTATATCATTCAAATTACCAAGAAGATCACTGCATAAGATATTCAAAGGAATCCTTTATACCTTCTTTGGATTAGTTATATTCTTAGTTGGTGTGAATGCTGGTTTTATGGAAGTCGGTAAAGTTGTTGGATATGAGCTTGCTTCTTTAGAAAATAAAAGCATCATTGTGATAGTTGGTTTTGTACTTGGTCTAGTTACAATTTTAGCGGAACCTGCAGTATATGTATTAAATCGTCAGATAGAAACAGTTACAAGTGGCTTTGTTAAGAGAAAAACTGTGTTAATGTTCTTATGTATTGGTGTTGGTGGTGCGGTAGCACTTTCTGTAATTCGAATCTTAATACCAGAAATAAAGTTGTGGCATTATTTACTGCCTGGATATATAATAGCTTGTATTATGACATTTTTTACACCAAAATTATTTGTTGGTATTGCATTTGACTCTGGCGGAGTTGCATCTGGTCCAATGACAGCGACTTTTATCTTAGCATTTACTCAAGGTGCAGCAGATGCAGTTGATCACGCTGATATATTAATCGATGGATTTGGAGTTATTGCATTGGTTGCATTAACACCTTTGATTGCATTACAAATACTTGGTATTTTATACAAGGTATATTCGAAGAAGAAAGGAATTAATGTAGATGGATGATGCAAATTTAAATAAACATTACGAACTCCTTTGTGTGATTGTAAATCATGGTCAAGCAGGGAAGGTAATGAAAGTTGCAAAGCAACATGGGATAATAGGTTGCACCGTTTTTCTTGGGTATGGTACAATTAAAAGCCGTATATTAGAATTTTTAGAGATCAATGATATTCGTAAAGAAATCATTCTTATGGTTGGAGAAAAATCTGTGATACGAAATGCTGCTGAAATTATCAGCACAGAATTTGAATTTCATAAGCCGCGTCATGGTATTGCTTTTATCATGGATGTTGCTAATTTTATAGGTTCAAGAGGCTGTATCTACAAGAAAGATAGAGAAAGAGCAGGTGTTGAAAAAACAATGTATAATTCGATTTTCACAGTAGTTGAAAGAGGTAAAGCAGAAGATGTGATAGAGGCAGCACAAAAAGCTGGTTCCAAAGGTGGGACCGTAATTAATGCCAGAGGTTCAGGAATCCATGAAACGCAAAAATTATTCCATATGGATATAGAACCGGAAAAAGAAATTGTACTTATTCTTTCAGAAGAAGGTACAACGGATGCAATAGTGAAATCAATCAGTGAATGTATTCAGATAGAGGATCCTGGTAAGGGAGTATTATTTGTATTAGATGTTTCAAAAACATTTGGGTTATATTAATATAGGCGTATCATATTCTAGTGATGAATAAGAGTTAAAAATTTTTATAGCAACCTAGGAAAATAAAAATATTAGGATTAACAATAGTGGCTTATATACTTAAGAATGAAAAATATTAAGTATATAAGCTATTTTTATGGAGAAGAGATTGATTGTGACCTAGGAAGTCTAGGATGACGAAGAAATCGAAATGACTTGGATTCCCATAAAATCGTCCCAAACGTAACGAATACTAACAAGCAGCATATTCATATCTTATAGTGAACATAAGTGTTTTTTAGGAGGTATGGTATGTTTTTTAAAGAAAAACCCGTGAAATCCAATCATGATAAATATAAAGGCAAAGCAAATAAAGAACTCTACGATTTATGTAAACAAAAAGAGAAAGAACGAAAAGCGGAACGCATTAGTTATCTGGAAATTATATCTCAGAACCTGATGCTACCGCCGGATATCATAGCTGGTGCACCGATTGTAACGATCAATGGAAGGAATTCTATCAGTATTGAAAACCATAGAAAGATAATTGAGTATACAGGCGAAAAGATTAAGATATCAACAAAAATATGCAATCTATGTATTGAAGGGAAGAATCTAAAGATTACATATTATACGAAGGAAGAATTAAAGGTTACTGGAATCATTCATAGCGTATATTACCAACAAGGTGCATAAACTTAAGTAATACGGTATGAAAGGTATGGTGATTTATTTGCTGAAACGGTTGATTCGTTGGTTAAGAGGATACTTATATATTATGATGGCAGGTGGTTCCCCAGAGCATTTGATAAATTTATGCAGCGGGAAGGGCATTGTTTTATGGGGCTTAAGTTACGGGGTTAATAAAAATAAAAAGCAATTGGGTGAAAAAGATGTCATCTATTGCAATATACTCCTAAAAGACTATCGTGAATTAAGGCCTCTGGTACGGAAGGCGAAAGCAGTGCCCTACATAAAAGAACGTCATGGTTTTCCTTTCTTTTTAAGACATGTAATACGACGAAAAGTATACTATTTAGGTATACTACTTTTTTGCGCTTTAGTATATACCATGTCTCTTTACATTTGGGACATCAGTATTGAAGGAGGATATAAGCATACAGAAGAACAACTGATGGAATATTTGCAAACAACTGGAGTGTACAGCGGTGTTAAGATTAAGTCGATTGAATGTCCGAGGATCGAAGAAAATATCCGTAGGGACATTTCAGATATTGGTTGGGTATCAGCGGAGATCAAAGGAACAAGATTGATTGTTCGTATCGTTGAAACAGTACTTCCAAAATTAAATTCTGAAACAAAAAAAACTTCGTTAAATACAGCTCATCTGGTCGCTACGAAAGATGGAATTGTGAATTATATTGTTGTTCGTAGCGGGACACCAAAAGTAGAGCTTGGTAGTGTTGTAAAAAAAGGTGACATCCTAATATCTGGTGTAGTGCCAGTGGTTGCAGATGGGGAAACCTTGGTTGAAAATAAAACAGTGTTAGCAGATGGAGATATTAGTCTACGTACTTATTTTGAATATGAGGATTCCTTCCCTTTAAAATATACTTTTCCGGTGTATACGAATCATAAAAAAAACGGTTATTCCATTACTTTGTTCGGTAAAAAAATTTTTTCCCATATGCCTAGAAATTCCTATACTAACTATGATATAATTACGGAAGCTAGTACCTTAAAATTAGTACGGAATTTTTATCTTCCAATTAGTTTTATGAAAACCACTATTTCTGAGTACAATATAGAAGAAGCAATTTTTTCGGAAACAGAAGCGACCACTTTAGCAAATAAACGGTTACTTCGTTATTTAGAAAAATTAACAAATCAAGGTGTTACTATTTTAGAACAGAGAGTAGATGTTAAAGTGGAAAACGGTACATGCAAAAGTGCAGGTAAAATTATTGTGGAAGAGCCTGCGTGGGATTATAACCCAATCAATGACAGCGAGTGGAGGGTGTTAGAAACGGATGAGCATAGTGGAGACAATAATTAATATACCAATGGAGCACACACAAAATATCTTTGGTCAATTCGATGCTTATGCAAAAATTATCGAAAGAACATTAAACGTGACCATAATCACCAGAAACAACGAGCTAAAAGTCATTGGCGATAATGATAGTGTGAATAAAGCAAAAAGTGTATTTTTGAAATTACTAGAACTATCAAAAAGAGGAAATACAATTACAGAACAAAATGTAAACTATGCACTCTCCTTGGGATTTGAAAATAAGGAGGATATGATAGTTGAAATTGATAAAGATTTGATTTGTCATACCATCAATGGTAAACCGATCAAACCAAAAACCCTAGGCCAAAAAGCATATGTAGATCAGATTCGAAAGAAGATGATAGTTTTTGGTATCGGTCCAGCAGGTACTGGAAAGACTTATCTTGCAATGGCAATGGGGATTAATGCGTTTAAGAATGATGAAGTTAGTAAGATTATTTTGACTAGGCCTGCAATTGAAGCTGGAGAGAAATTAGGATTCTTACCAGGTGATTTGCAAAGTAAAGTTGACCCTTACCTTAGACCTTTGTATGATGCTTTGTATCAGATTATGGGTCCAGAAAGCTATTTAAGAAATACCGAAAAAGGTTTGATTGAAGTAGCCCCATTAGCTTATATGAGAGGACGTACGTTAGATAATGCCTTTATTATCTTAGATGAGGCTCAAAATACGACTCCAGCGCAGATGAAAATGTTCTTAACAAGAATTGGGTTTGGATCTAAAGTAATTATAACTGGTGACCTGACGCAAAAGGATTTACCATCAGGGCAGGCATCTGGCCTTGATGTAGCGATGAAAGTGCTAGGGAAGATTGATGATATCGGATTTTCCTATTTAACCAGTCAGGATGTCGTTCGTCATCCGTTAGTACAAAAGATCGTAAAGGCATACGATGAATTTGAGAAAAGAAATGACAAACGAGGTGCGAATCCTACAGATAACAGAGGCGTGAAAATAACCGAGATTGATAAGAAAAAACGTACAAAAAAGGCTATCATCAAGAAAAAAT
>NZ_DAMADT010000039.1:0-22581 GCF_031997925.1 Lachnoclostridium sp.
AAAGAATGCAGCTGCTTCTTCGATTGTATCTGCTTTTACAAGGATACCATTTTCATGTTCTCCTTCTAGAAGCATATTATCTCTTTATTATAGAGAAAAAAGACTACGTTTTTAAACCCTAATACCAAGGCATCCATAGTTGAATGCTTTATCTATACTAACAGACACAAGGATTCTATATATAACAAGGATCTATATATCACAAAGATTCTTCCTATTTCCTGGTATAAAAAAAATGGCTATCGCAATGCGACAGCCTATTTGTTCTACCTTTGTTGTTTTAATACTCTCGCAATCTGAATCATTCGATCAATTGCATGGTCAAATAACATCTGATAGGATTGACAGAAGTAATTATCATGATATCCTTCTGTATTCTCGATGGAACGATGCCTTCTACATCCCCCTCTGCATATAAGCCCGTACTTACATCGATTGCATTGTGGGTGGTCCGTCTTAGAATACTCAATAAATCTAATTTCTTGTCTCTTTTTATTGATCTCTTCTATGCCCACTTGATTTAAATTCCCCAATTTAAATTCATCAAGCACATAAAAGTCACAGGGATATACTTCGCCGTCTGCCTCTACAACATACTGTAAATTGCATACACCACATTGGTCGCAAGCTTCTGGTGGATGTCCCATTAATATTCCAATATAATTCTCAAACTGTCTGATATAAGGATTCTTTCCCTGTTTTAAGTCCTCGTACCATAGATCAAATAACTCCTTTAAGAATTCCCCATACTCTTCTGGTAGAAGGGAGTATTCTCTTTGTCCTGGAATCTCATCTAACGGGTCAAGACATGGTATAAACTGAAGATAGTGAAGGTTATGCTGTTGAAAAAACTGATACATCTTTGAAACCTTCTGGCAGCTTTTTCTGTTTACCACAATAAGAATATTAAACTCCACTTGATACTTCTGAAACATCTCAATCGTCTTTAATATCTCCAAAAAAGTTTCTTCTCCTTGACAATTTCTTCGATACTTATCATGAGCTCCTTTATACCCATCCAAAGATAATCCTACCAGAAAATGATGCTCTGCAAAAAACTTTGCCCATTCCTCTGAAAGTCGATATCCATTGGTTTGTATTGCATTATTAATTTTCACGTTGTTTACATTATGTTTTTGCTGAAACTCTAACGATTTACGAAAGAAGTCTAGTCCTCTTAACGTAGGTTCACCACCTTGATAAGCAAAACTGCATTCGCCACTTGCAAAGAAAAGTGCCTGTTTTATCACCTGTTCTAGAGTCTCCTCACTCATAAAACCATAGGATTCCTGCTCTCTTTTTCCAGTAATATCGTAATAAAAACAATAGCTACATCTTAAGTTGCAATTACCGGAAGCTGGTTTGATTAGTAAATTAATTGGTGGCATAGGCATTTTCCTTTCTATTTCGTTAGCATGCACTCATCATCTAGGATTCCTTCTTTTATGATTTCTTCTTTGCAAATTTCGCTTCTGATTCCCCTTTTTTTCGAACAGCCTGCGTAATTTCAAGACCAGTACCATAGTCTAACTGTCTTGGCTCATATTCTTCATTTTCTCTTTGTCTTGTCATCAGGCGATTATCCCAGGTCTTATACTCCGTGATAGGATTCCATGGTCGATTCTCCCAGTAGTATCCTCGGAAAGGATCTCTTGTCTCGCTCATATAATCAAGAATCGCCTGATGTAGTCTTACTTTGTTATCGTCATATTCTACATTATTGATTAGGTTATGTAGTTCCTGTGGGTCTGTTTCTAAATCATATAACTCATCAGAGGTCATCAGGTTAATTACTAATTTATAACGACCATCAAACGTAGCTCGCACTGGCTGATATCCGCCAAATCCATCATGATCTACTTCATATCTACCAAACTCCATAAACACATATGGATTTACACGTTCTCCGGTTTTTAATTCTTTTAATAAACTCTGACCTTCAAAAACCTTTGGCACTGGAAGGTCAAATAATTCCATTACAGTTGGCGCAATGTTGATATGAGAAACTGGATGAGGATCTACCTTTCCTTTGTCAAAACCACGAACGATAAATGGAATATGTGTTATTTCTTCATACATTGCAGGGCCTTTTGCTGTAAGCGAATGAGAATAAAGCATATCACCATGATCAGAAGTATAAATAATGATTGCATCTTTCGTACACTGATCAATCGCATTCATGACACGGCCAATTTCATAATCCGCAAAGCTGTTGCAACCTAGATAATACTTTGGCTTTAAGCTAAAGTCTGCTTTAGAAGCTGCCATATAACCATCTCCCGCCCAAATTCTATGATGTTCTGGCTTATCTTCTAAGGTATCTAGCATATTCTCTTTCTTAGGAAATTCATAATCCTCATACTGAGACCAAAATTCTCTTGGACATAGGAATGGTCCATGTGGTTCGTCATAAGACACCACTAAAAAGTAATCTTCGTCCTGATGTTTTTCAATAAAATCAATGGCACGGTTAGAACATCTATGACCATAGGTGAACTCTTCCTTAATATCATACTGTTCCATACTTTCCGTCTGTCTGGAGAGATAACGTTCTTCTTCGGTTAGCTCTTCTAGATAGTTTCTCATGTCATACCAGTATTCAGGATCAAAACCATCTGCTGCTCTTCCAAGTCCAAAATAATCTCCACCATCTAGATGCCATTTTCCAATGTAGGCACTGTGTATTCCATTGTCACTTAATCTACGTCCGATATTCTGCACATTATCTGATAACCCCATACAATTCGACCATCCAGCACAGGAGTGAGGATAACTTCCTGTAAAGATAGCAGAACGTGCTGGCTGGCATACTGGCTGTGTTGTATAGGCGCTATCAAAGCGAATTCCTTCGTTCGCGAGACGATCTAGATTTGGTGTTTTACAATCTGGATTTCCATAACAACCTAACATATCGATTCTCTGGGTATCTGTCATAATGACAATGACTTGTTTTTTCATACCATCAACCGTCCTTCCATTCCTTCATAATCTACCACTACTTGCTTTCCATCTTTTAAAGTAATTTTGATTGGTCCATAACCGCCACAACCTTCTGGGTCCTGGTAAGTGATAGACTGAATTGGGAATAATTCTTCCTCTTTCCAAACGGAATTATCTTTCTTGGTTAGGACTGCACTAATCATGGCATATGGTTTATATTCGTAATACTTCTCTCTCTTACTACTTCCATATAACATCTGGCTTTGCTTTGTTACTGGACTCACACTTTCTCTTACCCTATACGCAATTTCATCCCATCCAACATAACTAACAAAAGCAATTTGTCCTTCTGACGATTTCATCACCACTGCCCTGGCATTGGTGATTGGGCAATGATATTCCTTGATTGTCACATCACCACGATCCGCCATTCCATAAGCACCAAGGGTTAAGGTATATGGCTTGTCAGGAACCCTCACTTTATCTACACGCACGATACCATGAGAAACTGGGAAATCTGCCAAATCAATCGAAGACTTATTCTGGAAAGTAAACTCAAAATCAAAATATTCCTTACGATACAGCACGCCATCCCTTACCCCAGCATACATCATAATATTAGGAATCAGCGCTTCCTGTACCCCTATGCACAGACTGTACTGCATTGCTTCCACACCTTTATAATCAAAATCCTCCCACGGAAATTGACTGTTAAAAGAAAGTCTCATGTATGCATTTAAGGATGGATATTTCTTCTTCATTAAGGCTTTTGCAGTTCTAAATTCTGTAATTCCTGTTTCCTTGTGATTATCCATCACGATTCCTGGTCCATCCAAAACAGTAGTTACCGTTTCCTTTTCCTTCATGGATTCCCAGACACCATTTGTCTCTTTCTCTGTCCAGAATGGATGATCTTCTGGAAGCATTAAGCATAAAAAGGAGTTTGCTAACCAAAATGGACTTGCCGCACAACTATAGGATTGCACAAATGGCTGAAATGGGCCATAGAATCCAAGACATGGAACACCCTCATAAAAGCATTCTTCTCTCTGTGCAAATTGAAGAACAGCTCCCGAGGTAATTCTTCTGCTAAGTCCTGGATCTACAGTTGGATTTTTTAAAAGAAAATTAGCAGCAAGTGGCGCTGTAGCTGCACTTCGATAACTTCCACTTCTTCCCCACATCGTCACATGACCATCTTCATCAAACATATGAGGATAGGTCTTTACTAGATCATTAGAATACTCTTCTATTTTCTCAGCTAAGTAAGGCTCTTTCTTATAGCCATACCATTGATTCCACAACGGTCCATAAACATGAAATGCCCATGGACAATAATAATCAAATAGATGTCCATCACGATACCAACCATCTCCAGCATAATAAGAAACAATGACCTGCGCATGGTCTCTCATCATACCATGATCGATTTCATAACCTTGCGTATCCAAAAATGCTAAAATCAGCATATTGAACAATCGCCAGTTATGATGTCCGGTATGGGAATGTCCGAAGTTTGATAAGTAATCCGCAATTTTATCTTTCTCTTCTTTGGTATAGCTATCCCAGATTACTTCCTGACACATGGTCAAACCGATTACTAAAGAAGCACATTCACAGGTATGCTGAAATGCAATTTCCCCAGGTAATGCTTCTGGTCTGATTTCTTCTACTCGTAGCAAATAGTTCTTACTCTCTGGTGTAACCGAGCTTAAAATCTGATTCTTATAATATTCTCTTAAAGAATAACCACACACGACAGCATCTGGTTCATTATGAAGTAATGGTGCTGCAATCAAAAAGCTTCTTGCCAAACCTTCAAAGGCTTCCGCCGCCAATCTCCATTTCGGACCATTGGGTTGTGGATAGCTCACCGTAAACTCATGCCTTGGCACTAAAATTGGATCCCCCATCTTTGCAACATGACAGAAAATTCCCTCTAAATAAAAATGACTAATTGAAAGCCAATGCTCTCTTGTCATCCCTGTATATGGACTAATCTTATCATCTGGATGATTCAATACAAACTTCATCTACTTATTTCTCCCTATGCATTAAAAATGGGTCTTTCGTCAACTCTAAATAATAGCTCAAACGCTCTCTCATCTTTCGTACCAAAGGATCATTCTCTTCGTTGGTTACTACTGTTGGATTCATCTGATATGGATCTTTGCTATCATCATACAGATATTCTACTACCGCTTCTCCCGGCGCATATCCATTACTTCTCACATACGTATGAGTTGCAGTTTTAACCCCTCTCCAACCATATGCTTTATGGCTAAGCCCAAGATCACTAAACGCCTTCACCATGTCGGCTACACCCGGATAAGAACAAAGTAACATATCCTGTGGTGCATTCTCATCTTCTCCTAAGATACCCGTTGCATGATTATAACCTTGACAAGTCACTGGTACCTCTAATCCCATGAGACCCAAAAGGGTTGGCATATGATCTGGACTGGCAAAGATAACTGGGTTTTCTTTTGCCTCGATATACCCCTTTTGACGAATCATGAGTGGAATATGAATGGACTCCTCGTACCAGATATTCTTACTCATTAAGCCATGGGAACCTAACATTTCACCATGATCTGCGGAAAGGACTACCATCGTATTTTCTTCTAAGCCTTGTTCTTTTAGATACTGATAGATTCTTCCAAACTGTTCATCAATACCGGACACTGCTGCAAAATACTGTCTGCTTTGTGTCTTTAGAATTCCTTCCCTCATATCCTCAGGCACATTTGGTCGATACTTAACTTCAGAGTCTCTAAACTCATCATAATATTGATCCGGAACTAACTCATACGGAAGATGTGGCGGATTGTAAGATAAAAACAACGCAAACGGTTCTTCCTGTCCTTTTCTCTTCTCTAGGAATTCAATTGCTTTATCGGTTTCAAATTCTGCTGACCATTTTCCAGGCTTAATCTGTTCCTCGCTATCCATCCAATAATGTGGATCAAGGTGCTCATCACTGGCACCATAAGATAGCCAATAGTCAAAACCTTGTCTTCTCTCTCCTGGTGGAGTAAAAGCATCCCAGTCTTTCGCTCCTGATTTTGGATTTGGGTGAAAGTTTAATTCAGAAGCATCCAGATGCCATTTTCCAATGTATCCTGTCTGATACTCATTGTCTTTTAAGACATTCCCAATGCAGGTTTCCTGAGGTTTCAGCATAATCTTTTCTTCCAACCCTATCTTACAATTGGTCCACATCCCAACGCTGAATGGATATTTTCCAGACATCAGAGAGGCTCTATGCGGAGAACACAGTGGAAACGTACTGTAGGCATGGGAAAAACACATACTTTCTTCCGCGAATTTATCCATCCATGGAGTTACTACTTGATCCGCATGATGATAGCCAAGTGCTTGGTATCTCCATTGATCCGCAAACACATAGATTAAATTTTGTTTCATTTCCAATCACCTCATTTTCTATACTTCTTGTGCCGATTAGTAAAACAAGGAAAAGCAAGCTACGCAAACTTTTCCTTGTCAAACTTACAAGATTTACTTACCAGTACAATTCCCAATCCTTGGTCAAGCGAACGAGCGCTTCCAGATAAAAATAATCACCCCAGGTGTTACATTCATCCACACCACGGTTCTTACAAGTATTTTCTTTGGAATCTCTCGCATAGGTTCCGTGAAGAAGCAGACCATTGGATATCGTAATATCATCATTCGCGCAATGTTCAACCAAAGCTCTTAACATCTTATCTGCTGCTTCTTTGTAGCGAGCTGCCTGCTCCGGTTCTAAATATTTTATCATCTCATAGATACCGCAAATTGCAATTGCAGAGGCAGAAGAATCTCTTGGTTCCTCACTGTCTGTATCAAAGTCAAAGTCCCAATAAGGAACCAAATCTTCTGGTAGATGCTCGATGAAATAATCTGTAACACGGTAAAATAAATCAATATACTCAGGGTCTTTTAAATAGCGGTAACTTAATGCGATTCCATAAATCCCCCAAGCTTGGCCTCTTGCCCAAGCTGAATTATTACGATTTCCCTGATGGGTTACGCCATAAGTAGGCTCTCCCGTCTGCATATCAATGAAATGGGTGTGATACGTTGAATTATCAGGTCTTACAACACATTTCATCGCAGTTTTTATATGATTCTTTGCTTTCATAGCATAGGAAGAATCTCCAGTTACTTCTGTTGCCCAGTAAAGAATTGGTAAGTTCAAGAGGCAATCAATAATCAAACGATATTCAGACGCCTGACCAACATTTCCCCATGCTTGAAGGAAATTTCCTACTTCACGATATCTTTCTGCTAAATGATCTGCGGCAAGTAAGGCTGCTTTCTTTGCGTACTCATTCCCTGTCAATTTGTATGCTGCCACACAGGAAAGACTGAATAAAAATCCCATATCATGATGGTTTACATCTATTTTTTCTTCAATTCTATGAAGAAAACTTTCTACCTGCTTTAATGCCGCCTCTTTATAACAATCCTCTCCAGTATGTTCATAGGATAACCAGATTACTCCGGTCCAAAATCCTGTCGTCCACTCTACATTTTCTGTAGCTTCATAAAAGCCATCAAAACTATTAGAAGACTGAAATTTATCTGTGAACTCTGGAAGATTTGCCTTTACGATTGCTGTGGCTTCGTCCAACGCCTTTTTAATGATGGACTCCTCAAGGCCAGGATACTTTTTTATTGTCTCAAATGTTTGTGCCATCGTTTTCTCCTTCCTGTTGTTTGATTCTACTTAAAAATAAACCTATTACTTCAGTCATCACCCTCTCTTGTGATGGCTCAAATAAAACGTAACATATACATAAGTCCTGTATGGGAACTGCTATGCAATTTCCGATACAGGAGCAAATTGTTCATTCTTTATTAGCCTTTTATACCACTGGAAGCTACACCTTCCACAAAGAACTTCTGACAACTTAAGAATACAATGACAACTGGAATTAAGGAACATACGGAAGCCGCCATAATCCAAGCATAGTCTGCACCGTACTGAGAGATAAACATACGAATACCTAACTGGATTGTCTTTAATTCTTTTGTCTTTAAGTAAATTAATGGTCCCATGAAGTCATTCCATACATTTGTAAATGTAAAGATTGCTAAGGTTGCCATTGCTGGTTTACCGAGTGGGAATACTATTTTTCTAAAGATTCCAAATTCATTTAATCCGTCAATTCGCGCTGCCTCACAAAGTTCATCTGGAATACTGATATAGAACTGTCTGATTAAGAATACACCGAACGCACTAAATGCCTGCATCAAGATTAATCCAAGGTGACTGTCGTTTAAGCCCATCTTAGAAACTAAGATAAACTGTGGAATCATATATACTTGCCATGGAACTGAAATGGTAGTTACATACATTAAGAAAATAATATCTCTTCCCTTAAATTTCATCTTTGTAAATCCATATGCTGCAAGACAACTTGTCAATAACTGAATGATCGTAGTGATGATCGTTAATTTTGCAGTGTTAAAGAAGAAGGTAACGAGCGGTAGCTTCTTCCAAATGAGTACGTAGTTTTCCCACTGGAACTTATCAGGCCACCATTTCATAGGGATAGAAAATACGTCTTTGTTTAACTTTAATGAAGAAATAACCATCCAGTAAAATGGAACTAGCATGAAGAGGGATAATAAAGTAAGTAATACAATTAGAATGGTTCTTTTCGTCTTATTTTTGTTTTTCATTGTCATTATGTCCCCTCCTTACATGTCTTTGTGCCATTTCTTTTCACCAGAGAACTGAATTAAAGTAATACCCAGTACTACAGAGAAAAGAATGATAGCGCCCGCACTTGCTGGTCCTAACTGCCAACTAACAAATGCTTTCTCATATATATAGTTAACCAATGTCTTGGTCGCATTACCTGGACCACCGCCAGTCATAACGTATACCATATCGAATACTTTGAAACATTGGATTGTCAGCATGATTAATACGAAAAATGTTGTTGGTGTTAACATTGGTATTGTGATATAACGTAACTTCTGCCAACCTTTTGCACCATCAATACTTGCTGCTTCATATAAAGAAGAAGGGATTCCTTGAAGCGCTGCAAGATATACTATCATATAATACCCAGTGAATTTCCATATTGTAACGATTGCGATTGCTATCATCGCCCACTTTACATCTACTACCCATCTAGGTGGATTTGCAATTCCAATAAATCTTAAAAACTCATTAATTGGTCCAAAGTCTGGCTGGAATAACATATTCCATACAGCACCTACCGCAACGATTGATGCGATATAAGGAAAGAAAAAGGCTGTTCTAAAAAAGTTAATTCCTTTAATCTTAGAATTCATCAATACTGCAAGTAACAAAGATAAAACCAAGGTTGGAAGTACTGTTAATAATGCATATTCAAAGGTATTACCAAATGACTTTCTAAAAATCTCATCTCCAAGAATCTGTGTAAAGTTTTGAAGTCCAACGAACTCCATTGGTGCCTGAGAAGCATCCCATTTCATCAAGCTTAGTACAAAAGAGAAACAAATAGGAAGAAATACGAATATGCTATAACCAATCAGATTTGGAAGGATGAATGCATATCCCATCAAATTTGTTCGAATGGTTCTTTTTTGCTTTGATGTCAGGCCTCTTTTTTTATTATTGCTCATTTTTAACCTCCTGCTTTCTTCGCTAACTTATCTTTTCAGTAAGAAAGAGCGCCTCGCGCTCTTTCTTATTTTTTTCTAACGACTTGTAAGCTCTTAGTTCCATCCTTTGATATCTGATACACGTTTTGTTAATTCTGCTAAACCATCATCAATAGAATAAGACTTGATCATAATCATTTCATGAACTTCGTTTAATACCTGTCTAATCTCTTCAATCTTTGGATCAAGTGGACGATCAAAGAAGTAATTTGTATAAGTTAATGCTTCTACATTACTAGCACCTTCTGGGAAGAACTCTGCGGATGAAATTGTTTTTAAAGAAGTTTCTGTCTGAATACCTGTGAAAACACCCTGCTGTGCTAAAATTTCAGCTGCTTCTTTGGATGCTGCGAATTTAACAAAATCCCATGATAATTCTGGTTCATCTGTGTTTTTGCTGATAGCGATTGGTGTTAATGCACCTACTGTATAACCAGATTCTGTATTTTCTGGATGAGGAATTCTTGCAATACCCCAGTTAAAGTTAGTTTCACCACTTGTCTGTGACTGCATCATGATAGAAATAAACCAAGTTCCCATAGGCATCATAGCGCACTGCTGATTCTTAAATACTGAAGAATAGTGAATATTTGCTGTCTTTAATGTAGCATAATCCTGGATATATCCATTTTCCTGTAAACTTAAAGCTTCTTCATACCATTTCTTTAAGAAACTGTAATCTTTCTCTACTACAGTATGCTGTCCATCTTGTACTGCCCAGTTAGTAACTAATGCCTGCCATGTGTGGTTGTGTCCACCATATACTTTTGCACTGCCCTCACCCGAAGTTAATTTAGCTGCTAATTCATAGTACTCCTGCCAAGTCATATCATTGGATGGGTATTCTACACCAGCTGCATCAAATAAATCTTTATTGTAGTATAATACATACCAGTCAGAACGGTATGGAAGCGCATAAGATGCACCATTGTACTGTAACTGCTCTGCTCCACCGCTGTAAACAGATAAGTCTAAGTTATCAGCTTTGATAAAATCATCAATCTGAAGAAGCTGATTTTTATCTACCATCTGAAGCATAGACCCCATATCCTTTACCCAGATAATATCTGGATCACTCTGTGCTGCGGATAAACTAATTCCTAGAGAATTGTTATATTCGTCTGATGCTGTATCAATAACTTTAATTTCTACATCAGTATTCTTTGCTTCATATGCATCGATAATTGCCTGGAATTGAGGTGATGTATCGTTATCCCATGTTGTAACAGATAAAACTTTCTTTCCACCAGTTGTTGCACCTGGCTTTTCTTCTTTGTTTCCTTCTTGACTTGTATTTGTGTCATTTCCCTGAGTTTTGTTATCGTTCTTAGAACAAGCCACCATGGAAGTACATACCATACAAGCTGCTAATGTTAATGCCAACACTTTTTTTAACTTCATTTCAAATCTCCTCCCGTTTGTTATGTATTCACAATTTCTGTGTTTATCTTTTGTATCTGTATCATATCAAATTCAAGGGGGTTATGAAATCCAATATCCTCATAATTCTGTTACTTTTTTTAAGATGGGCTGAAAATCGCATCAAAAAAGATGTAATATCATAAGATTTTTATAATATTTTTATATTTCGATTTTTTGTGATTGTATTTTTGACTTATTTTCGATATTATGGAGTTATATAAGCTATTCAATATGTACAAATTTCTTTTCAGAAACAGGAGTCAATCTATGAATTCTACACCAAAAAAGTTTCAAAGAAAGCTTATCTTATATAATTTGATGATTATCATCTGTATTGCATCTGCAATCAGCTTTTATAACTACCAGTCTTACCGAAATGATGTCATTAAAAATGAAACCACCAGTAGTTCCAGTCGTATTGATGCTCTTTCTGATCGTTTGGAATTAGCCTATGATGAAATGATAAATATACTACTTAATTGTTCAGAGCGAAAGTCTCTCTTTGTCACTACTACTTTTTCTGATTATAAAGATGGATATGATAATGCAAAAGCTGCACTCTACGCTTCCAGTGCATTAAAAGACTTATGCGCAATCTCTGGATACAGCAGTTATATCTTTAAGATTACCTTATTTAATAATGATTTTGTGCTTCAGGCAGGAAATTCAAGCGGATCTTTGGATGATCCTTATCAAATCATGGAAACTTCATGGTTTCATGATATTTTAACCAATACAACAGGGCAGTATACTTTAAGGATGGTAGATAATCCCTTTCCATTCGGGAAGACCTATATGCCTAAATTACTCCCCCTACTACGCCCGCTCCAGAATATAACCAATGCAAAACCGGAAAACTCATGGGTATTTTTAGGGATATCCCCTACGTTATATATACATGCATTGCAAACCATGCCAAGTGACAGCATTGTCTATGCGGTTACCGCAGAAGGTGATATCATCTCTTCTGTTCGTGGCGGATATTTTGATACGGGAGATTTAATCCAAGACCTTCTTGCTTCTAATTCTTTTGGTGGTAGTTACCGAACAGAATTAAACCAAAAGGATTGTATTATTACTTATAAGAAACAACCCATTAGTGGTATCTTATTATTTGAGATTCTTCCTATTATTAGTATGGACCTAGACCACAGTATTATTGGCAATACTATTTTTTTTATTTTCTTATTTTGTATGGTCATCGGTATGACCCTTTCCATCGTAATTTCAAGACAGCTTGGTGCTCCAATCAGCCGTTTGACAAGACGCCTTGAACTGATTTCCAGAGGAAATTTCGAACCAGATATTACCATTGAAAGTGACGATGAAATTGGTGTGATAGGAAAGCAAATTAATGATATGTCAAGTCATATCTCAACCCTGTTAGAGACTAGAGTACAGAATGAAAAAGACAAGAAAGATTTAGAAATAAAAATGCTACAGGCGCAGATTAATCCTCATTTCCTCTATAATACCCTAGATTCCATCAAATGGATTGCAACAATGCAACAGAATTCGGGTATTGTACAGGTAGTCACCTCACTATCTTCTTTATTAAAGAATATGGCGAAAGGTTTTAATGAGAAAGTAACATTGCGTCAAGAATTAGATTTTTTAAATCATTATATTACAATTGAAAAGATACGCTATATCGAATTATTCGATGTAGATGTTTCAGTAGAGGATGAACGACTATATGATGCAAAAATCATCAAGCTTACGTTGCAGCCAATTGTTGAAAATGCTATTTTTAGTGGTATTGAACCTAGTGGCAGATTTGGATTTATCCAGATTCATGCATTTGTAAAAGATGGTTTATTCACAATCACCGTACTTGATAACGGTATTGGAATTGCACCTGAAAATATTGAAGCACTTCTTACCGATACCTCTCGTGTCTCAAAGAGTAAGATGAGTGGAATCGGTCTTCCAAATGTGGATCGAAGGATGAAACTAGTTTACGGTGAAGACTATGGAATCACAATTGAAAGTAAACTAGACAACTATACCAAGATAACCATCACTCTACCTTTAGAATATTAATTCTGGTGAAGGAGGCCCTATGTACCGAGTAATCTTAGTAGATGATGAACCATTGATTCTTGCAGGAATTACCTCCCTACTTACATGGGAGGAGCATGACTGCACTATCGTAGGAAAAGCAACCAATGGCCCTACTGCCTATGATTTAATTATGGAATTACAACCTGATATTGTAATTACTGATATCTGTATGCCTGTATTAAGTGGCTTAGAATTGATTGAAAAATGTAAAACAAATGGTTGTAATTTTGCCTTTCTTGTTTTAACCAATTTAGAAGAATTTCAGCTTGCAAGAAAAGCAGTGACACTAGGTGCCTCTGATTATCTTATAAAACTTAATCTGAAACCAGATGATTTGATAAAATCACTGGATCGTGCAAAAGAAGCCTGTGACCTTATGGATCGCCATAATAAGAATCAGATGCAAGTTGCACAAACTATTAGTAATGCAGTTCTGATGCAAAATTATGTGACACAATTGATCATCTCTCAGAATAAAGATGTGACACTTCCCGAATCTTTAAAGGAGAATTATAAGAATCCCTTTGTGATTCTGTTTACCATTCGTCACACCAGCATTCAATTTCTTACACATGAAGAGCGTTTGGATTTAAAACGGATCAATAGCCACATTACTGATATTATTAGCGGTATTTCTGCCCGCTTCTTTCATTCTCATACACTGATAAACTATAATTCAAATACCTTTTTATTTGTTGGTGGATTAAGAGATGAGGGAGCAATTCACCCCTACGAAACCACTATTTCGTATTTTTGCGATAAAGTGAATTCAGCGCTTAAAACTTACTTTGAACTTACCGCAGTTTTTGGGATCAGTCAGACCAATCATTCCCTGGAGCATCTCCCTGATATCTTTAAGGAAGCACTTACAGCGCTTGAGTATTACTACTATAATTCTCATACCCCGATTGTCTTCTATCAGGGTCAGAATCTCCATAAGAGTAGTGCTAAAAACTTTAATATCAATTTCTTAAAGAAAGATTTATCTGCCTCGATACAACAAAATGACAGCGAACGTCTTGCTAACATCTTTGATCAGATTATTGAGTTATTTACACAGTGTACACCAAATAAAGAGCACGCAACCAGCGCCTGCATTAATATCTATACTTATTTGTATTCTTTTTTTGAAACCGATAAAAATGACTACCACGACATCTTTCCGTATGCCATTAATATCGCAGAATACTTAAATCATTTTCCAAGCCTTGCAAATATATTAGAATGGCTTCGAAGCTTTCAAGAGAAATTATGCAAGCTTTTAGATAACCGCAAGGAAAATCGTTCTGATATCCTTGTGGAACAGGCAAAGCGTTACATTGATGAACATTTCACCGAAAAGTTAACCTTAGCTGAAATAACAGAAGAATTAAATATCAGTGCAGGACATCTTAGTGCAACTTTTAAGAAATACACTGGAATCACCTTATCCGACTACATCGCGAGTGTAAAAATTGAGCGAGCAAAGGAATTAATTGATACCCATAAGTATCTAATGTACGAGATTTCTGATATTCTTGGATTTGATAATCCTTATTATTTTAGTAAGGTATTTAAAAAGGTGACTGGAATTTCTCCAAGAGATCATGAGAGAAGGATGTAAATATTTATATAATCTTTCTAAAACTTCGTACGGAATACAAATAAGCTGCCGTCAGACTAATCTTACATAGTTTGACAGCAGCTTGTTTTTTCTATCGATCTTTAATTAACTATTCCGCTTTTGCAGCGTTTCTACCTGCAATACGACCAAATACAGTAATATCTGCAATTGCATCACTACCTAAACGGTTTGTTCCATGGATATCTCCAGTTACCTCACCAGCAGCAAATAAACCTTTGATTACGTTTCCGTTTGTATCGATTACATTTGCATCTGTGTTGATTTTAACACCACCCATTGTATGATGGATTGCTGGTTTGGATTTCATAATATAGTAAGGTCCATCTGTAAATGCGGTTAATGTACCTCTCTTATTGAATTCTTCATCTTTACCATTCTTTGCGTACTCATTGTATTTTTCTACAGTTTTCTTTAATTCTTCGGCATCAATATCAAAGAATGCAGCTGCTTCTTCGATTGTATCTGCTTTTACAAGGATACCATTTTCAATTAAGTAATCATATTCTCTTTGGTGTTTTACATTAACGCCACTTGCTACCATGGAAGCTTCATCCCAGAACATGTAAGAAACTCCACCTGTTTGTTCTACCACTGCTTTGGAAATAACATCACGACGTTCTAGTTCTTCTACGAAACGTTTTCCTTCTTTATTTACAAGGATAGAACGTCCTTCCATTCGAACATCACCTACATAAAGAAGTGTTCCGAGTTCTGGATCACATGTTGGATAAGTTTGAATGTATTGCATATCTACAAGTTCTGCTCCAACATTTTCTGCCATTGTAATACCATCTCCGGTACTACCTACTGTGTTTGTGGAAAGAATTTTTTCATTCATTTCTGGGTTATATTTTACTCTCATCGAAAGGTTAGAGCCGAATCCACCAGTTGCAAGAATAACACCCTTGTTTGCACTGTAAGTGATTTCTTTTCCGTCAAACTCTGCTTTTACTGCAACCACTTTATCATTTTCTACAACAAGTTCTTTTGCAGCAGTATTTAAGTGAGTAATTACACCAACTTCTTTTGCTTTTTTTGTTAATTTACTAATTAATTCCACACCACTTGCATCTTTAGGAACTAAACTACGTTTTACAGAATGTCCACCAAAGAAAAGCAAGTAATCTTCAAATGTTACATTTACTTCATCTCTTAACCATTCTGCAGATTCTAATGCATGGTCTGCTAAGATTCGAACGAGTTCCGGATTATTTTCATTGTCTCCACCTTTTAAGATGTCTTCATAAAACTTATCTTTACTATCCTCAATAGCTTCTTCTTTTTGAAGCCAGTTGCCTGGTGCTGCATATTCACCACCGGAAATTAGTGTGTTACCACCTTCCATTGGCATCTTTTCAACTAAGATAACAGAAGCTCCGTTGTTTGCAGCTTCTATTGCAGCTGTTAAACCAGCTCCACCTGCACCAACTATAACTACATCAGCAGTATACGCTGCTTCTCTTTCTTCTTTATTACTTGTTCCAGCTGCTTCTTTTGCAACCAATTGATCTTTGGAAGCACCTGTTTGCTCAAATGCATTTTCTACTGCTGCTTTAAATCCTTTGGAAGTTAAGGTAGCACCACTTACAGCATCTACATCAAATGAATTTGTTGCAATCATAGCTTCAGTAATCGTTTGCATTGCATCTGCAAATCCTGGAGTTTCGCTATTTTCAAGCACATCAATTTTTTTGATTTCTCCATCTTCTAATGTTAATTCAACTTTGATTTTTCCACCTTTACCTTCACCCTCACCTGTGTAAGTTCCATTTGGAATACCTGTTGTCGTTTCAACTGTATCTGGTGATGTTTTTGGCTCTTCTTTTGTCTTTGAGCCACAGCCGGTCATTGTAAGAGTCACAATTAACCCAAGAGCTAATAATTTTGACTTTTTCATTTCATTCTCCTCTTTCCCATTGTGTTAAAACCTCTCAACAATCAAAACACATTCAAATTTCTTTCATTTTATTGTTATCCTATCAAAACGTTTCATTCAAATTTATGTTTATGTTAAAAAGTTTGTTAAATACTTGTCATATATTTTAGATTATAGTATACTGACAGCGATTTGTATTTACAGTAGTTTTCGTATTTTTGCACTTTAACGAACATTCATCACTTGAAAGAGGGATAATGTGAAAATAGAAATCAATTTTCACACGCAAGTTTGTGCTTGCGCACCACAAACTTTTTATTCGCAAAAACGTGCGCAAGAATGAGGATTTTATGAAATTGCATACAAAAATTGCGTTACTATTTAGTATCTGTATTTCATTTGCTTTCTCTTGCCTTTTATTTATGGTAAGAGATCGTATATTAACTTCCAATCAAATAGGTTTAGAAAATCTGAATACACAAATTGTTGAGTCAAAAGCAAATGAAATTGGCTCCTGGTTGAACCAACGAATTAGTGAAATTCGAGTAATTAGTCAGACGGAAGCACTTCGAACAATGGAAACAAAAAGTTTACAAACTTTTATCAAACGATTAAATCAAAATGTTGGAGAACATTATGGAAATGAATACGGAACATTTGCAGCCGGAACTACAAATGGACTTGGTTACGTCAGTGATGAACTAACCATTGACATATCCAAACGTTCTTATTTTCAACATGCCATGTCAACCGATGAAGAATACGTCATTAGTACTCCCTTATTATCGAAAACAGATAGCTTGCCAATCACACTCATTTGTTATCCAATATACAATGATGAGAATAAAAAAATTGGATTCATTAATGGTGCAATTTCTCTGTATAAATTATCTGAAATTACAGAAGGTATTGATTTTTATAATGGTACTTCATGGATTATGGATTCCGAAGGAAATCTTTATTCCACCAATCCAATTCAGGGTATAAGCGTGGCAGAACTGGCAAATTTAGTGTCGCATATCAAAGAACCAATATCAAAGAACGTTGGTATTTATTCATTTAAAGAAGAAAAAGGGAAAGAACAAGTGGTATTTTATTCTCCAATACCATACTCCAATGGTTGGTCCTTATGTACCATGACTTCTTTGAAGGAATTAAATTTACATACACAACACTTAATCTATACCATCTTAGTGATATGGATTCTTGTGCTTGCCATATCAATCATAAGTTGCTTCTTATTTTCACGTACCATTACAGCTCCTATTTATAAGCTTTCGAAAGCAATGCAACTTGTAAAGGATGGAAATTTTGTCTTACCAAAACAGGTAATCAGCAACAAAAAGGATGAACTTGCATTCCTTGCCAATAACTTTTATACAATGACGGAACAGATTTCCTCTCTAATGGACCGAATTAAGGAAGAAGAAGTGGCAAAACGTACTGCTGAATTTCAGGTGTTACAATCACAGATTAACCCTCATTTTTTATACAATACACTGGATAATCTTCAATGGAGAGCCTATGATTATAACGCCATTGAGCTATCTGAAATGATTGAGGCTTTGTCCGATTTCTTCCGAATTTCGCTTAGTGATGGTAAAGAATTTATTTCTGTGATAAAAGAAATTGAACATGTTAGAAGTTACCTGTTTATTCAACAAAAACGTTATGAAGATATTTTAGACTTTCGCATTTCCTATGATCCTGATGTCTCAGCATATGTTACAATTAAACTGATTGTACAGCCATTGGTCGAAAATGCACTGTATCACGGAATTAAACCAAAGCTTTCGCCTGGTATAATTGCTGTCAGAGTATTAAGAAAAGAGGATACCATTCAAATCATAGTACAAGATGATGGTGTTGGTATGTCACCCGCAGAACTTAAAACGTTACTTCGCTCATTGGAACAGGACGCTCCCTGTAAGGGATATGGCCTACACAATATTCATCGTAGAATACAAATGGTGTATGGCAAAGAGTATGGTATTACAATTACCAGTGAAGAACAGATTGGTACAACCGCTACGATTATTATTCCAGCAGTAAAGGAGATGCAAAACAATGAGAAAATTATTAATTGCAGATGATGAAAAGATAATACGCGAAGGCATAGCCAAACTCATTCAAGCCTCTAATTTACCTGTTACTATCGTTGGGCAAGCTGCAAATGGACGACAAGCACTCGAGATAATGCAGGAAACTCACCCAGATCTTGTAATCATTGATATCACGATGCCAACCATTACCGGACTTGATGCGATTGAACAAGCCAAAGAATTTCTACCGAATTCAAAATTTATTATCGTCTCTGGCCATGACAGTTTCCCATTTGCTCAAAAAGCGATTGAATTGGGTGCCTTTCATTATCTTTTAAAGCCCATTAAGCGAAGCCAGCTGTTATCCGTGGTGGAGCATGCCTTAGAAACACTCGGGAAAAACGAGGATGTAATAGTTTCAAAAGAAACTAATATAACTTCTTTGCCAGATGCATCGAACTGTTCAGTATGTAAAAAAGCATTAGCTTATATCAACGATCATCACTGCGATAGTAATATAAGCCTTAATCTTGTAGCTGATGAATTTCATATCAGTCAATCTTATCTGACCCGAATAATTAAGAAAAATACCAATTTAAGTTTTACGGAATATTTGAATGAACTACGGATTAAACAAGCAATCTTCCTTCTCTCTTCCAGAGAAGATCTATTAATGGCTGAAATTGCGGAACTTGTTGGCTATTCCAGCCAACATTATTTTTCACGGGTTTTTAAAAATCATACAGGAGTTTCTCCGGTAGAATATCGTAATGAAAAACGAGAATAGCAATTATATTTGATTCAAAGATAGGAGCAGAGAAACACGTAATTGTGTTTTATCTACTCCTATCTTTTTATATTACGGTTCGCACCATATCAATTCTCGAAGAATAGAAATAGTAAATAAACCTCTGTATTAATCCATGTTTTCAATAATTTTTGCTACCCATTTACTCAAATTTACCGATGCTTTCTGAGCTGTTTCAACAACCCTCTCATGAGAGTGTTTGTGCTTCTGTATTCCAGTAGCCATATTTGTTATACAAGATATGCCCAGTACATCAATACCCAGATAATTTGCGGCGATCGTCTCAGGAACTGTTGACATTCCAACCGCATCTGCACCATTATTTTTTATCATTCTTATTTCTGCTGCGGTTTCGTAATAAGGTCCCATAAATCCTGCATAGATACCTTCCTTATATTCGATTCCTATCTCATTTGCTATGTTTTTTGCCTTATCTATTAAGTCTAACTTATAAGGTTCCGACATATCTGGAAATCTTGTCCCAAACCTCTCATCATTTACTCCAATAAGTGGATTGTCTGATATAAGATTAATAAAGTCGGTTATAATCATTAAGGTTCCTGGCTGAAAATCAGTATTGATTCCACCACAAGCATTTGTCACTATAAGCTGTTCGATACCTAATTGTTTCATGACGAAGATAGGATATGCTACCTCTTTCATGGAATATCCTTCAAAATAATGAAATCTTCCTTGCATTGCTAAAATATCAACTCCATTTATCTTGCCAAATACCAATCTTCCCTGATGACCCGCTACTGTTGACTTTGGAAAATTAGGAATGTCTTCGTAATTAATATATTCTTTTCCTTCAATCACATCAATTAAATCACCAAGTCCAGAACCTAACACAACTCCTACCTTTGGTTTTAAATTACTTTTGCTTTGTATATACTTTGTCGACTCTACAACCTTATCATACATATTATCCATAATACTCTATCATTCCCTTCTTATAAATTTTATATATATTTTAAATATATCAATTGCCTCTTGTTTTGTTGCATAGCCATATAAAATGTCAGATGATTCTTCAACACCCTATCTCCATTAGCTCAGCAGTCAACCTCATGTACCTACTTTTTTATTGTTACAAATTATATATTCCTTTATTCAATAGCTTTAAGACGGCTGTCAAAACTCTGAGCCGGAATGCTTACTTTTTAAATTGTTTCATACCCCCATTTAACTTTTCAGCCAATTGGGATAATACCTTACTGGCTTCAGCAATCTGGTCCATTGCTGCAGTCTGTTCCTCTACCGATGCCGACATTTCCTGTGTATTTGCGGCGCTCTCCTCTGCAATAGCTGATAAGCTTTGAATCATATCAATAATCACTATATTCTTATTTGCTATTTCATCAGTTGACCGGCTTATACTATTTATATATTTTTTTATATCATCAATAGCACAAGATATTCCTGAAAATTTAGCTTCAGTGGAAGATACGCTCTCTGACTGTATTTTTACTACCATATCCATTTCTTCAATCTTTTTTACAGCCTCATCCGTTTTGACTGTAAGCATATTGGTTATCTTTTCAATTTCTGAAGTAAATTTGTTCGAGTTTTCTGCCAGTTTTCTTATCTCATCTGCTACAACTGCAAATCCCCTTCCGTGATCTCCTGCTCTTGCCGCTTCAATGGCTGCATTCAACGCTAAAAGGTTAGTCTGGTCTGATATTTCTTTGATCATCAGGCTTGCACTTACAATATCCTTAGCACTTTCATTGGTCTCTATTATAGTAGTTCGAACCTCTTTCGCAGCTTTTCCGTTTTGTACTGTTTTTTTAATCAGGTCGTCTAAAATTGCAGTGCCCTCATTTTTTAGCTCGTTGACACGTTCAGCAACTAACCTTAGTTCCTTAACCTTGTTTTGATCCTCATCCACCAACATTCCAAGGCTTTCCATTTCGCTGACTCCTTTTTGTGTTTCTAAAGCCTGGTAAGAGGCCCCTCCAGCAATACCTTCAATAGCTTTGGCAATCTCCATAAAAGAATTTGATGTTTCATCGCTTACACCGCTCAGAATAAAGGAAGATTCGGTAAGCCTATCCGAAGTTACCGCGATACCTTCAATTAAAGCTTTTATATCATTCATTACTTTTCCAAAAGCCCGTGAAAGCTCTCCTATCTCATCTTTACGATTTAAGAACTTCTCAGGAATTTTTTCCGATACATCTAAATCTTCTATAATCTTTATAAGCCTTTTAAGCGGATTTGAAATCCTTATTGAGCTAATAAACCAAATAGCAACAAAGAGAGCTATATTCATTATCATCAAGATTGTTTGTATATACTTTAAGCTTACAACTTTTCCGGCTGCAAAAGCTTCGGCAGCCGTTACCGCTGCATTGGTAGATGCAAAGTAATTTTCGCTTTCAGTTACTAAAGAATCAAAGTTTCCGGTTTTTCTGGCAACTTCGATGGATTCCTTCAATGACTGCCATTCGTTTTTAACTTTGTTCATTTGGTTTATAAAGGCCGCATCAGTGGCTCTTGGTAAGCCCAAATCAGTGTCGCCTTCTATCAGACCGTTTATAATTCCGTCCAATTTCTTTATTAGTCCGTCATCAGGCTTTTTAGCCATTTCCAGCTTAATCAGTCTCTGGGTTGCACCCCGCACAACGCCAGATGAATTGATTACAGCTCCATCAAGTTGCATTTTGTCAATCTGATAAAATACCACTACTGTGCTTGTCACAGAAAAGACTAACAATAAGACAACGATAGTTCTTAAAGTATTTCTTATGTTCATTGAATATTCCTCCAAGTCATTTTTTTATACTCCTTTTCAAGATGCGAGGTCTATCTTCGCACTGCGAAGTTCGGAGATATTTTTATCTGTTCGATATGTTATTCAGGCTGGTAATAGTATACAATAGATTGTTTTTTTCCTATACTAAAATTTGTAGTATTTTCTTATTTTTTGTAGTATTTTCTTATTTTCCCAAATGCAAAAAAGAAAGCAGACTAATGGTGTAATCTGCTTTCAAAATTAATCTTTATATATTTTATTTTATACCTATCTTCCCTCATGATCCATCTCATAATTTTCTGTGTAGATCAACTTAGAAATAGGTACTATCTTATTCTGACATGGTTTTTAGCGGTGTTTCCAATGCCATCTGCTTATAAA
>NZ_DAMADT010000039.1:22606-30922 GCF_031997925.1 Lachnoclostridium sp.
GGCTTGTTTTTCTGTTCTCGTAAAGAGTTCTTCTGCTTGTTCTGGATATGCTTTTTCCAGTGCACTGAAACGAACCTGCCCCATAATAAAATCTCGGAAGCTTTCTGTAGGCTCCTTAGAATCTAATATAAAAGGATTCTTCCCTTCCTCTCTTAAGGATGGGTTATAACGATACAGGTGCCAATATCCTGATTGTACTGCTTTTTTAATATTTTCCATACTACGCCCCATACCCTCTTTTATACCATGACTGATACATGGTGAGTACGCGATAACAAGTGACGGTCCTGGATAGCTTTCAGCTTCTTTTAGTGTCTTGGTAAGCTGAGCATTATCTGCATGAATGCCAACCTGAGCAACATATACATTACCATAGGTCATCATCATTCTTCCCAGATCCTTCTTACCTTGTTTCTTGCCGGATGTGGCAAATTTAGCAATTGCACCTGCTGGAGTAGATTTTGATGACTGACCGCCCGTATTGGAATATACTTCCGTATCAAATATCAGTACATTGATATCTTCTCCGGAGGACATAACATGATCAAGGCCTCCGTATCCGATATCATAAGCCCATCCATCACCACCTACTATCCATATAGATCGTTTTGTAAGATAATCATTGTTTTCTTTAATCTCATTTACCAGTTGTTCGATTTCATTATCTGTAGATATAAAATGCTCTAACACATCCGAAACTTTTTTACTAGCTTCCTTCGATGATTCACCATCCTCTTTATATTGTAGCCAGTCTTGGAAAGCTTCTTTCACTCTTTCTTCCACATTTAAATCGATCAGCTTTCTCATATTCATTTCTATTCTATTTCGTATTTGTTTTACCGCAAGATGCATACCAAATCCATATTCTGCATTATCCTCAAAAAGCGAATTTGCCCAGGAAGGTCCCTTACCTTCATTGTTAATTGTATATGCGGTACTTGGCGCAGATGCAGCCCATATAGAGGAACATCCAGTTGCATTTGCAATCATCATACGTTCGCCAAAAAGTTGTGTAACCAGCTTAATATATGGCGTTTCTCCACAACCAGCACAGGCACCTGAAAATTCTACTAACGGAGTTTTGAACTGGGTATCCTTATAAGACGGACCATAGGACAGATTTTCCTTGAAACTGACTTCTTCTACAACAAACTTCCAATTATCAACTTCTTTTGGTATCTGTGTTTCGATTGGCTGCATGATTAGTGCCTTTCCTTTTGCTGGGCAGACATCAGCGCAGTTACCGCATCCGGTACAATCCATTGGGCTTATTTGAATCTTAAATTGAAGCCCTTCATATGCTTTCCCGTTAGCTCCTTTTGTAACAAATGTATCAGGAGCTTTCGCTAATTCTTCCTCATTTAATAAGAATGGCCGAATAACTGAGTGAGGACATATATAAGAACATTGGTTACACTGAATACAACGCTCTACTATCCATTCCGGTACATTCACAGCAATACCGCGCTTTTCATATGCAGTGGTTCCAGAAGGAAAGGTCCCATCTTCTCTACCCGTAAAAGCACTGACAGGTAACTCACCACCCTTTAATTCTGACATCGGTCTCATAATATTATGGATGAAGTCAGGTTCTTTCTCATCCGCCTTTTCATTCCCTGTTATCCCATTCCAACTTTCCGGTATTGTAACCTTATGAATCGCTTTTATACCCTGAATAGCAGCATCCTGATTCATCTTCACAATTTTTTCGCCTTTTTTCCCGTACATTTTCGCAATTACATTATTCAATTCTCCCAGATATACTTCTTCTGGTAATACATCAATTAGTTTAAAAAAGGCACCTTGCATAACCATATTAATTCTGTTACCCAGTCCGATTTCTTCTGCTATTTTGATTGCATTAATCGTATAAAACTGAGTATTTTTTTCAGCTAGTTTTCTCTTCATAGAAGCTGTAAGATTACTCTCTAATTCCTCTTCATTCCATTGGGTATTGAGTACAAATATTCCACCTGGCTTTAAGCTTTCCAATAAATCATACTTGTTCACATAGGACTGATTATGACATGCTACATAATCTGCATGTGTTACTAAATACACTGATTTAATTGGTTCTTTACCAAATCTTAAATGTGAAACCGTAAGTCCACCGGATTTTTTCGAGTCATAGTCAAAGTATGCCTGAACGTTTAAGTCAGAGTGTTCCCCTATAATTTTAATTGCTTGTTTATTGGCGCCCACAGTACCATCCGATCCAAGTCCCCATACCTGGCATGCAACGAGTCCTTCTTGTTCCATATTGATTCCTTCTACGGATGGAAGTGATGTATTTGTAACATCATCGTTGATACCTATGGTAAATGAATTCTTAGGCTGTTCTTTTTTCAAGTTTTCGTATACACCAGCAATCTGATTTGGTGTTGTATCCTTAGATGCCAACCCATATCTGCCACCTACTACAACCGGTGTTTTACTCATTCCTTTTAAACTGGTACATACATCCAAGTAAAGTGGTTCTCCCACAGACCCCGGCTCCTTGGTTCGGTCAAGAACAGCAATAGCCTTTACTGTATTAGGTATTAAATTAATAAAATGCTCGACTGAAAATGGACGATACAGTCTTACTTTAATTAATCCGTATTTTTCACCCTTACTATTAAAATAATCAATGGTTTGCTCAATGGTCTGGGTTACCGAACCCATAGCTATAATCAGGTATTCTGCATCGGAAGCTCCATAATAATCAAATAGGTTATAACTTCTTCCAGTTTTTTCACCAATTTTTTTCATGTACTCCTGAACGATTGGTATAATATTCTGATAGAAAGGATTTGCTGCTTCTCTTTCCTGAAAATAAATGTCAGAATTTTGTGCAGTACCACGTACTACTGGATGATTCGGAGAAAGAGCTCTGTTTCGGAATGCTTTTACCGCCTCCATATCTAACAATTCCATATAATCGCTGTATTCTAATGTTTCTATTTTCTGTACTTCATGACTGGTGCGAAATCCGTCAAAAAAATGAACAAATGGAAGTCTTCCTTTAATGGCTGATAAATGAGCAACTGCTGCAAGATCCGCTACTTCTTGAACAGAACCGGATGCCAGCATTGCACAGCCTGTCTGCCTGGTTGCCATCACATCCTGATGATCACCAAAAATACTTAATGCATGGGTAGCAATCGCTCTTGCACTTACATGAATTACACCAGGCAATTGTTCACCTGCTACTCGATACATATTCGGTATCATTAAAAGTAATCCCTGAGAGGCAGTAAAGGTAGTTGTCAGTGCACCCGCCTGTAAGGAACCATGAAATGAACCTGCAGCTCCTGCCTCTGATTGCATTTCAACCACATTTACTTCCTGACCGAATACGTTCTTTCTTCCACTTACTGACCATTCATCGGTTAATTCAGCCATTCCGGAAGAAGGAGTAATCGGATATATTGTTGCAACATCGGTAAAAGCATAAGCTGCATAAGCTGCCGCAGTACCTCCATCAACTGTCATTTCAATCTTTGACATCTACAATTCCCCCTTTCTATAATCTACTTCCGTTATCGACCCAGTTCTTAGCATCAATAACGCTATCTAGTGACGGTTTATTCACCTGATCCACTCTATAATTATCCTCTGAATTCTGCCAAGCTGCAGTTCCCTCATTATTGGTGGGATCACAGGCATTAAGACGTTTATTATCTTTTCCCTGTAATTTTTCTTCCTTTTGATATATCATGTTAGCCTCCATCATATTAAATAAAGTTCCAATTCAAAAAATAGCACAATGCTACTTAAATTGTTTCCTATTTTTATCATTACTATTACCTTTTTAGAGATGAAGTCCCCTTTATTTAGGCTTTTGATAAAATAATTGAAAGCAGACTCACGAAATACAAATAAGCTGCTGTCAGACTAATATACGTTAGTTTGACAGCAGCTTATATAAGTGTTAATAGAAACAAGGAAGGAATCAAAAGTACTAGAGCGATTAAGGCCTTTTTCCACGAAGATAGTATTAATAGCACTATTATAAATAACATTAACTTTTAGATATTTTATTTTTGTACCTGTCTTCCCTCATGATCCATCTCAAAATTATCTGTGTAGATCAACTTAGAAATAGGCACGATTTCATAACCTTTATCTTTTAACCCTACAATTAATTCTTCCAATGCGTCTGCGGTAAATTTAGCTCCGTTATGGCAAAGTATGATAGAACCATTTCCTAGATGTTTATTATTCAAGACTTGTTTAAGAATGCTATCTTTTCCGTAGTCTTTCCAATCTAGGGAATCCACATCCCACTGAATACAATAATATCCGCATTCTTTTGTTGCCTGAATCAAGGTATTATTGTAATCACCGAAAGGTGGTCTAAAAAGTTGCATATCCTTCCCAGTAAGTGTTTTTACTTTATCATGCGGTGTCATGATTTCTTTTACCGACTGCTCTTTTGAAAGCTTTGACATCTGCTTATGGTTTTCACTATGATTTCCTAAATCATGGCCTGCTGCCGCTATTGCTTTTACATCGTCAGGGTATTTTTCAATCCAGCCACCGGTCATAAAAAATGTAACATTAACATTTTGTTTCTTTAATATTTCTAATATCCGAGCAGTATCTTCATTCCCCCAGGCTGCATCAAAGGATAATGCAACTTGTTTTTTCTCTGTCTTTACACAATAAATTGTTAGTTCTCGTTTCTCTCCTGCTGCTTTCGCAATAATCTTTGGAACAAAATAAACCCCTACCGCTATAACTAAGATGATGGAAAGTACTAAGATTCCAGTTTTGCACCATTTTCCCAATTTTTCTTTATCAATCTCAAATTGCATAGTACTACCTCATTAAAATATGTATTACTATATTTATATTGAGAATGCAAATGGTTATGATAAGATTTCTTAACTTTAATATCATCTTGAGTTCTGCACTTCCTTGATTTGACCGAAATTACAATCATCCCTTAATTAAAGTAATTAGAAATCATAATGGCAATTCAGTTAACTTTTAAGTTATTGCTTGGATTATCATAAATTTTTAATCCAGGTTCCAGCCATTGTAATCCAGTTTTGGCATTCTTTTTGAATAGAAAAATTACCAGTTTCTTCTGTTGCCAAAGATAAACCATGTCTTCCATTTGGATAGATATGAAGTTCGAAAGGAATACCAATCTTTTGCATTGCTTCCGCAAAAAATAAACTGTTTTCTACCGGCACTATCTCATCACTGACAGTATGCCATATAAATGCAGGTACCGTATTTATATTCACACATTTTTCTAAAGATAATTTTTCCACCATTTCATCATATTGACTTCCAAGTAAATTAACAAAACTTTCTTTATGCCCAAATCTCCCAGAAGTAATAACAGGGTAGCTTAAAATCATACCATTGGGCTTAATCTGTTCTTTGGATACTCCAATCGCCTCTGATATAAAGGGATCATTCCACATAGTACCTAAATTTGCTACCAAATGTCCACCGGCAGAAAATCCACATACGATAATTTTGTTATGATCAATGTTCCACTCCTTAGCTTTTTCTCGTATATATAAAATTGTACTTGCAAGTTGTAGTAAAGCGATTGGATACTCCGTTGGCTGTACACTATACCGCAAAACACAAGAATGATACCCCATACTATTAAAATGAAGTGCCACTGGCTCACTTTCTCGGTCCGAGGTTGACTGATATCCACCTCCTGGACAGATAATGATAATGGGGCGCATGCGGTCTTTATCAATTTCTGGTGTATTATCTAATATATAGGTATATAAACTTGCTATATTGCTCTGAACTACTATCTCAATTTTTTTATGTAACATAATCATACCTCTCTCTAGTTATCAAATCCGAACTTCACAAAGCAGTAACCATCATCTCTCCAAATTGACTTTGCTTTTCCTTCTTCTGCCCAGTCAGGAACAGAGCTAAAACTTGCTCCGTTGACAAACTGCCATTGGGCAATCCATTTCAATTCTTCAAACGTAATCCCCCATCCACAAAGGGCAAATGTCTCAGACAAAACTCTGTCCTTTCCCAACTGTTCAGCTACAGAAGATACTTGCTTAGGTGTAACTGGACTCCCAATTCATTATAGTCTCCTTATTTTATGTAACATTTTCTTATACATATTTATTAAGAGTTATTTTTCCCCTTAGACATCATGAACTTTGCAGAATTAATTTTCAAATAGTTCTAAATCTTATGCCCTAACATATCAGATTCGACCATCGAAGTGCCATGAATTACAAATGTCCTTACTTCAAACGGTTGAAAAACTAACTTTGATTCAATATTAAAATAATCTAAATTAATTTTGGTTACGCAACTTTTATCCGTTTCGTTTATCAAACGCATCAAATAAGTGTCTTCCTTCGTTTGTTTAAATGCAGATAACACAATAATCTCATTTTCTATTTCTACTAATTTTTTTGGTAATACGCCTTCACAAGAAGGAAAATGACTAAGAACATACGGCTTTTCATTCCATTGTTGTGCTAGTGTACTACATTTATCTTTTATTTCTCCTGCTTGAATTCGAATCTTAAATTGACGTTCTCCCATATCAATATGAGGAAGATACCGATCTGTTGGCACAATTTTTCTTTTTTCAATCGGATGAGCAGAATAAGCAGGTGTTCTTAGTAAAGACAAAAGTATATTTCCACTATCAGCACAGCCTCCATAAATACCTTCATTAAAAACTGCTAATACTTTATTTCCCATTTCTAGACTACACCATTTTTGAAAATTAACTTCTTCCCCATTTTGATGCAATTCTTCATATCCATACATAGTTTCCCCTAAAAATGTCGGATTTTCAAAAAATGAATTCAAATTACATTTTACCATCTTATTTACACCGTTTATCAATGTAGTAATCGTAACATCGATATAAGAATCCATTTTAGGAATGCAATACTCGATCACTGCATAAGAATTTTCGTAATGAAATACACCTTGTAATATAACTCTTACTTCTCCATCTTCAATCACATTTATATTGGATTCTGTATTCCCTTGATACCCACGAAAAGAATTTGCATCCTCCATTGACAGCAATGTAAACTCTCCCATTTTTTTATCAAAACGATTGACTGTCATACCCCAAGGATCCTCGTTATCATCAAACACTTCTAATCTACAGGAGTTTTCTTTTAAGTAATCCATGCCATTTACGTTATATTTATCAATATACCCGGTATGAATATTAATCCAAACTTCCATACCTTTGTTTTTTATGATAAATAAATCACCTTGAATATAACTTGACTTTTTGTTGGTTTTTTCCACCAATTCCAATTTACAGTCAAAGCGATTCATACAAGAAGGCTGTAGCACACCTCGAAAAACTATCTTTTTTCTCCAATCTAAATTGATACTACATTCTGGCTTTTCATTTTGAGATGGCAGCATAGTGCCATTACAGTCATAAACCCTTCCTATTGTTGTTTTTGTTTCATCCCATCCCTGATCCTCTAACTGAAATTCTGTCACTATTTCCGTATCGATAGTATATGGATATGGGTTGTACACTAAGATAGGAATTTCTCCGCTTTTTCCAGTTTTTTGCCCAGAAGCCAATAAAAAAAATGCTTCTGTACAAAGTTCATCCAGACTTGTAAGTGCCTGAGATAATCGCATTAATTCTTCTTTTTCTGAAGACTGTACCATTGTGCCAGGTAAAATATCATGAAATTCTGAAAAAAGTAATGACTTTTGTATCTTCTTTAAGTCATCCATCGGATATTCCATATTTATATGTAATGCAGCGTGACTTAACATTTTTTCTGTAAGATAAAGTTTGTTTTCTAATTGACGATGCAATTGTTTTACTCGAACCATGGACGTATAACATCCAACCATGCAATGAACCAAAGACTGCTTTCGAACTTCTAACTTTGACCGATCCAATTCTTTAAAATAATCTTCTGGTGTTGAATGTATGATATGATATTCATCATGGTTAGCGATAAAAGAATTAACTTGTTCCAAGTCGACTTTTGATGCGCCGCCGCCATGATTACCAATGCCCCATAACACCAAGCTCTGTTCTCTGTCCGGACATTCTCTTATATATTCCTCCAATTTTTTATCAGTGTTACCTTTTAAAGAGTTATATCCTCTAAATATTTTATGTGCCACAATCCTACTACCATCATATCCTTCCCAAAGGAAATCTCCATATTCCATCTCTGTAGGCCTCATAAAAAAATACGAATCATACCCTGTCTTTTTTAATATTTGAACTAAGCCTCTACTATGACCAAATGAGTCGACATTCATTGCTGTCTTAGGTGTGATATTAAATTTCTCTTTAAAAAATTGTTTTCCTATTTCAATTTG
>NZ_DAMADT010000039.1:30932-42126 GCF_031997925.1 Lachnoclostridium sp.
AACGATTGATTCACCACTTGGCATTAAGCAATCCGGTTGCAGATACCAGCCTCCCATGATATGCCACTTGTTTTCTTCAACTAGTTTTTGTATTCTTTTAAATAATTTCGGATCGTATTTTTCTACCCACTCATATAGTAACGCTTCATTATGATTAAATATAAAACCATCATATTTTTCACAAAATGCAGCGGCGACCCTAAATGTTGATAATGTTTCAGCGACTCCTTCTTTCCGCTGCCAAAGCCAAACAGGGTCTAAATGAGCATTACACAGTAAATGTATTTGTTTCATCGTTTTCCTCATTTCTGCGCTGCTTTTTGCGCATCTTAAGTTTGTGTGCGCAGCGCAGACACAAACTTGCTGAGTGAAAGATTTGAAAAATCTTTCACTCTTCCTCCCTCTGCCGTATTATCACGACCTGACTATATACTTATATTTTTAACTAATAATTCATAACCCTTTGGCACAATGACCTCACGGTGAACTCCCTTTTCGTCTGAAGATATATGAATCTTTAATTGTTCACCATCTATAGGAAGTATCAGATCGAGCGAAGTGAATAGCTGATTGACCGGGTGCATTTCAATTACTTTCCCAATCTTGTCAATTCTGCTAATACCAACTGCATCTCTGTGAATACAGCGAATTACATGGGATGCGAATCCATGATTACAGCTTGCATATGGCTCATTATGTTCCCACAAGGTTCCTACCTTTACCGCCATACCTAGGAAATAACCTTCTATTTCTTTTATTACTCTATCTCTCTCATAAAACTTAGATAATAATTCAAGTCTTAGATAATTACCTATAAAAGCATTAGAAGGATGAATATAACTATATGTACCAACCTTATTCAAAGGTCCAAAATTTTGTAATAATATATTCCATAATTCATAGTTTTTCTCAATTGTTGCTATATCAAAATAAAATGCATAATATTGTGTCGTTTCTGTAATGTTATTTGTTAGTTCTAATCTTCCATTCAATCGAATAGCATTGTCAATAAAAAAGTTCCCATTAAAACCTTGTTCTAATATGACTTTCTTAATATTTTCTGATTTTTCAATCAGGCCATTATCTTGATACAATTTACCAGCTACTTTCAAGGCGTAAGAATAAAGCATGTTTGTAGGGTAATTCACATCTTGAATAAAGTCATTGCATTTTGACCACTCCACAAAGATCCAGCCGTCTAACTGCTCTAATAATCCATATTCATTCTCATACTTTTGAAAGTATTCAAAAAGTTGATATACCCTGACTTTCGATCTTTCCACCATTTGTTTATCATTCGTTCTCTGATAAAATTCATAAAGTTCCAGAACAAACCAAAGCGACCAGTTGGGTATAAATACACTATCATAATGATCTGCCGGATAGCACATAGGTAGCATCCCCTTTGGCAGATAGTCAAAAGTCTCTGGTAACAAATAATTCTCTATAAAATTATTTTCAATCTTTGAATTACCTGTGAGGTCATATTCAACTCTTGATGTAAAATAGCTGTCACATAACCACCCTGCCCTTTCTCTTGATGGACAATCCATATATATATCAACTGCATTTTGCATAAAGGTATGTAATCCAGCTTGATATATTTGATTGATTGCATCGTTATTACAATGAAAGAATGCTAAATTAGTATCTGGATTTTTTAATTCTCGTATATATACTGACTCAATGAAACAATCACCTTCTACAACAATGATTTTCATATATTTCATTGTGTAAGGTTCTATTGTCTCTAACTGGTATTCTCCCTCTTCTAATCCATACTGAATTACGTTGACACATTCAAGTCTTTTAAAGTCAATATCTCCTTGGCTAAGCACTTCATCAAATACAATATAAAGTTTTGTTTTGTTACTACATTTGATTTTTAAACCTATAAAACCTGTAATGTTATTCTCAAACGCATACATAACAGCAGTATTTTCTAGCAAATTGAGGCCCTGATCCATAGGGTACTTAGTATAAATAGAATCTGTCTCTATGGTCTCAATCTTTTGTATATCATCTGATAGATGCAGTGAAAGTTCATCTTCTGTATATCCTTTTAAAGTTTCTCCTATATGAAGCAAGGAACGATCCTTCCAAAGATTTGTAACTTCTTTGATTCTTATATGTTCTTTTTGAATAATATATCTAGGATATGTATTTTCTAAAGCAGGGTAAGAAACACCTCTCTCAAGAAGATTCTTTTCCTCTAATATCTCACAAGAAAGAATACGATTGGGAAAGAATTGACCTGTCCTCCATAGAACATCATTACTGTTATATTGATACGCCTCTACAAAGGGTCTTTGAAAACTATATCTTTGTACTTTTTGTATCTTATATGGAAGTTCTAATGCCTCAAATCCTTCATTCCCTTTAAGCCCCGTAGCATTTAATATCTTATTACCACAAGTAACTTCTGCTAATAAAAATGATTCCTGATCTAGGGTGTAATAACTGTTTACATTATAACCTACGACCTCAATGGCTAATCTATTATGAGAGTTATTCAGTTTGTCTGTTAAATTATATTCGTCAATTCTATAATAGTCATGTGCACTCCTTGCGGGACCGAATCCAATATAATTACCATTTAAATAAATACGGTATATTGAAGATGCTGTAATATGAAGGATGGTTGGTGCACTATCCTCTTTCATTATATCTGCACCAAAACCAATTAATAGATTCTTTTCTGTGCTTCTACCTTTTGGCCATATAGGCTGAGCTATATTTAATTTTATCATTCAATTAACCACCTTATTATTATTTAAATAGTACCTGCTTTCTATTTTGCTTCGCTATATCAGGTAATTCATCAAAAATGTGACGAATGGGTTCTAGTACGATTTCATTATTAAAAATATATTTACCATGCTCCAAATATTGAAAGCTACCTGTACAATCTATTGAAATAGGAAGTGAAGAATTATCATAACCTAATAACAAACCACCATGAAAATATTTCTTATATTCACTTGGTGTATTTTTATTTTGCATCTTTTCAGCTCGTAACGAGATAGGAAATTGAAGACTTATCTTTAATCCCTCTTCCACAGGCACTGTTACCTGCACAAAACCTTCTTCTACACAAACGGTTTGGCATTTCCCATTCACAAGGACCTTTATACTATTTTCAGGTACCCAAGAGGGAATATAAAACTGTATGTTCTTTTCGCCCTTCCTTTCCAGTCTCCCGGCCAATTTGCCTGATCTGCTTCAAAAACTTTTTCAGGTCGGTACCAAACACTCTCTAACCTAGAGTAATTCAATAAGGTTCTCATTGCTAAGTCACCATAAATTTGTATGTTATCTAAACTAATACTATTCATTATAATCACACCCTTTCTCTTTTAATGTAATATCAACTTTTCTGAAAATGAGGAAGTATACGATTCATACTTCCTCATTCATACTTTAACTATTTACCTAAAGATATTTTAAACACTGCTCTCATTTCTTCTGTTGCAGCATCATAATCACCATTTGCCTTGAAGTCATCTAAAATTTCTTGCCATACTTTATTGAATTCTTCATCAGATTTTGTTGATAATAAGGATGCAATCTTTGTTGTTTTAATAACACTCCAATAATAACCACTCGCTGTATTCGATTTTTCACCTGCACTCGGTAACACAGTACCGTCTCTGTTAAGCATCTCTGTTGATACATAAGCATAGGAAGACGTATAAGCATCCATTTTTAATGGATAGCTACGATCCACAGATTTCTCATTGAATAATATGGCAGGTGCACATAAGGTTGCTTTCGCATGTGGTGCATAATCTTTACCAACAAGACCGTAATATTCTGCCCCACGTCCATCTGCTGTCTTTGCGTTAGAAATTACATCATTGGCAAATTCTGTATCTTTAAATACTTTTACGCCATCTTTTATTTCCCATAGTCCAGCACTTTCAGGTCCCCAGGACATTAAATCCTTTGCTTCCTCTGTTTGAAACCAATCGAAATATTCTAATAATCTTGGTATATCTTTGCAATTTTTATTAATCATGATATTCTTAAATCCACAAGGGAAAGAAGCGTCAACATATGAATTTGCTGATGTTTCCGGCCATGGAATAACTTTTAGATCACTACCTTGTTCTTTTAGGCTTGCTCTAACTGTAGCAAGATCAATTCCGCCTGGGAAAACAACTGCAACTCTACCAGACGCTACTTTTTCCTGGTATTGTTCACCCTTATGTATAATATAATCCTTATCAATTAAATCTTTATCAAACCAATTTTTCCATGTTTTATAAAATTCTTTCATACCAGGATTAAATAGGAATCCACTTACTTCCATCGTATCTGGATTACAGTACCATCCACCAGTAGGAGCGCTAAGAACACTCATATGAAATCCACCCCAATCAGGAAGGGATAGTGGAATAACCGGTTTTCCATCAACTTTTAAATTAAGCTCTTTTACTTTTGTTAATAATGTTTCTAAATCTGCTACTGTCTTAATTGACGGAGTAATCTGTATGTCTTCATCTGTAATTTTTCTAGAATTAGCATCCAATTCAGATTGTAATTCACTTACTGTTTTGACTGTATACCCTGCTTGTTTTAAAATGCTTTCATTAACAAGTAATGCCCAGTTACCTGGTCTTGAATAGTAAGGATCATTTACAACATCCGCTAATTGAGGATTTTCCAGGTCAATTTCACCACCACTCATATCACCAGGTATCGCAACTAGTTTCCCGTCAACAGATAATCTATTCCAACCTATATCACTTATATATTTATCTGTATTTTTCATTAAATCTTTATATTCTGATAAATCAGCAAAAGCACCTGTTTCGTAAAATGCAGCTATATTAGGATTATCAACAATAACAACATCTGGAACAGTATCAGAAGCAACTAACATATTAATTCTCTCAATTGGTGTCATCCCCCCATTGAAAGTAACATCAGATACGCTAATACCAAATTTTTCTTTAATTGCAGGTGACACTACATCATTTGGATTATCATAATCTGCACTAGCTGTTTCATCGAAAACAGTTAATACGCTATATTGTATAGGTTCTTTTGTATCAGATGCTGCACTCTCACCATTTTGTCCTGCGGAAACGGCCACATCATCTTTCGTCTCTTTCTTGTCTTTACTACATGCTGTTAAACTCGATACAATCATGGTTAATATTAATAGTACACTGATAAATCTCAAACTTTTTTTCATATCTGTCCTCCCTTAAATTAAGTAGTTTCTAAATTTTAGATGCATATGGATCCTATATGCACCTTATGTAAAGTCCAATTGAACCTACATTCAAATTATTCTTTTACTGCACCTAGCAACATTCCTTTTACAAAATATTTTTGTAAAAATGGATAAACAATTACAATTGGTACCGTTGCTACAATCACTGTGGCCATTTTTAAGGCCTCCGATGTGACGCTAGTGTTTTGTTGCATCTTTTTCATAATATCTAAAATACTATTTGTCTGTGATTCAAGAATAAGCTTTTGTAATATTGTTTGAAGTGGATACATCGTTCCCTTGTTAATAAACAAGAATGCATCAAACCATTCATTCCATTGTGATACACCGATGAACAAGCCAATAGTAGCAATAATAGGTTTACTATTTGGAATTACAATTTTACAAAATATCTTAAAATCTGAAGCACCATCAATGCGGGCTGATTCCTCTAATCCGCTCGGAATTTCTTCAAAGAATGATTTCATAATCAACATATGAAATCCACTAAATAACATTGGTAGTATATAAACTAAGTAGTTGTTAATTAGGTGTAACTTGGTAATTAAAACATAATAAGGAAGTAATCCACCACTAAAATACATGGGAATTAAGAAATATATTAAAATTTTCTTTTTACCAATTAAAGTGCTTTTTGATAAAGAGTATGCAGCCAATGAGGTTACTGTTAAGTGAAGTACAGTACCAACAACTGTCCTCCCGACTGATACAAAAAATGCCTTTACTATACCATTATTTGCAAATACTGCACGAAAATTTTCTAATGTTGGTTTAAGTGGATAAAACGTAACAACTTTTGCAGTACTTGCAACTCCATCACTGAGGGAATACATTAAAACATACCAAAATGGATAGAGTGTTAAAAAACATAGGATTACCAACAAAAAGAAATTAAGAAACGAAGAAACTTTACTACCTTTACTTGTTTTATATTTCATATTTTTTCCTCTCATCTGCATGGTTAATCTATAATTGAATGACCATTCATCTTTTTTGACCACTTAAAACCAATGAATACCAAAACTATTGAAAATAGTGATTGTGCCAATCCAACTGCAGTTGCATAAGAATATTTTGCAAGCTGAATACCTGTTCTATAAACATAGGTATCAATTACTTCAGCTTGTGTTGCCACTAATGGATTCATTAAATTATAAACCGAATCAAATTGTCCACGAACTAGGTTTCCTAGATTAAGAATGAACATCAAAGCTATCGTTGGTGCAATACATGGTAACGTGATATGAAGAATTTGTTTGAATTTCCCCGCTCCATCTACCATTGCTGCCTGATAAAGTTCGGGATTGATACTAGATATTGCAGCTAAATAAATAATTGAATTCCACCCAACTTCTTTCCATACATTTGACAAAATTAAGATAGTTTTAAAATATGCTCCTTCTCTCATAAAATTAATTTCATCATGCCCAAAGAATTTAATTATTAAATTTAAACCACCATAGGGATCTAATATTCTATATACCAATGTTGCAACGATAATCCAGGATACAAAATGAGGTAAATATGTAATTGTTTGAAAGAGTTTCTTCATCCTTACGTTTTTTACATTATCTATCATTAAAGATAATATAATTGGTGCTGGGAAAACAAATACAATTGAAAGTAAACTTATTTTTATTGTATTCATAAATGCATGAATGAAAGTTGGATCTTTAACAAACTTCACAAAATTCTCTAGTCCGACAAACTCATTACCAAAAAAACCATTTTGAACTTTAAAGTCTTGAAATGCAATTCCAATACCAACCATAGGTAGGTAGTTAAATATGAAAACTGCAATTGCAGCTGGCAATAGGAATAGATAATACATCTTTTGCCTTCTTATTCTTGATAACGTCGTTATTAAAGAATTATTAGTTTTATTTGTATTTTTTATCATTTTATCATTCCTTCTCTCACTCTCTTGTCTATGCTAATATAATAGTATATGAATAACCAACATGAAAGTCTATAACTCACAGATATACACTAACATTCCACAGTTGTTCGTTTGAAGTAAAAAAAAGAAACTCCAATATCATATAATGAAACATAGTTGATGTAATTCTGCTCATTAAATAATATAGAGTTTCTTAATACTTATTTATAATATTAATACATTGCAACTTCTCTTACTCGTTCCTAAGAGGATTATTGTAAACCTTAGCCATGTTAATTATTCTAAATCAAATCTCCTATTTTTCCAATATGTTCTTCCTTACTTAGAATTGGAATAGTTACTGTCACTCGAGTTCCAATATCTACTTGAGTATCAATTCCCAGTCCATATTGAGTACCAAAATAAAGTTTAATACGATCAGCCACATTTTTTAAACCATATCCACTTAATAATGATTCATAGTCATTTGTTAGTACTTCCAATCCTTTTTCCTGTGTCATGCCAGTCCCATTATCCTCTATAACAAATATAATATCATTGGAATCGTTGCTAACTTTAATGCTAAGTTTTCCTTTTTTCTTTAGAGGTCTTAATCCATGTACCAATGCATTTTCTACTATCGGCTGGATAATTAGATGAAGCGTGTAATAATCTAGAACTTCATTTTCTATTTCAATGTTTTCTTCAAAATCCATGTTATACGTGAACTTATATATTTGAATATAACATTTAATAAGATCAAGTTCTTGTTTTATGGTTGCAATCACCATTCCCTTATTCAAATGATATTTAAAAAATCCTGTGAGTTGTTCCACAACATTATCAATATCTTTCGCTCCAATTTCTTTTGCTTTCCAACGAATAGTAGCTAATGTATTGTAAATAATATGTGGATTAATGTTAGCTTGTAATAGTTCTAATTTTAATCGACTACTTTCTGTTTGTAGAGTCATTTCGGTTTCAACATGGTTATTAATTTCTTTAATTAAAGAATTAAACATATTGTCCAATTGACCAATTTCATCGTTCCCCTCAATTGGGTCTAGTTTTTCATAACGATCTTCTTTGATAATAGCCATCTTTTTCATAATCTTTGATAAACGTTTTGTAATAACATTAGACATAACAATGGTTATTAAAATGGATGACACAATCGCTATAATTAGTATGAATAAGGTAGCGTCTTTAATAGAGGACATACTCTGAGTAATTTGTCTATAAGGATAGATTCCAATCATATGCCATCCGGTCACTCTAGAAACATTATTGACAACAATATATTTCTCGCCGCCAAAATCTATGATAGAATCACCTGTATCTTTATCTTTTATTCTTGGTAATAAAACTTGAGCATCCTCCAAATTTATATTATTATTTCTACTACTAATAAAATTATCTTCATCATCAAACAAATAAATATCCATTAATTTTTCATTATCACTTAAAGAAATTAAATCTATAATTTTTGATTTTGGTATGAGAATTGATAGAATACCTATTGGCTTTAACGATTTGAAATCTTTATGTACTCTATTAACAGAAATAAATTCCTTTCCCTGATCCTGAAACAATCCACGCCACTTTATTCTACCATTTTCCTTTTCCGTAGATTTTACCCACTCTTCATTTGCAATCTTATTATATTCTCTAACAATACCTCCATCAATCGGAAATGTAGAATTCATTGTATAAATTTTTACTTTTGAGTTCAGTAGAACATAAGAGTTATTAGAATATTTGCGTTCTATGACATCATCCATAATAGGATCAATTGTCTTATAAATTTCATTTTGATATGCATCTAAAACATGTAAAACATTCTCTTTTTCATAGTTTCTTGTAAGTGCTCGTTGAATTAAAATATTAGAAAAAATAGTATCACTTTTAATTACATAAGAATCTAGTATACTATCTAAAACAAAAACCGTACTATCTAGTTTATTGGTTATAAAAGCTTTTTCATTATTCTCAAGCCTTCTAATAGATAAATTATAAGTACTGATTCCAACCAATAAAACAATAAAAAGTGTAAAGGTAGTATAAACAATGATTAGTTTCTTCTTTAATGAATAATCTCTATAAAAAATTTTAACAAACTGCATCATGCTTTCCTCCCAGTAAAAACTATTTTGATGCTGTTAATTTATATTCTTTCGGCGATAAGCCGGTCCATCGCTTAAATAATGTACGAAAATATGCTTCATTTTTATAACCAACCATTAGACTAATATCCTGTATTCTATAATTATCCTTGTGAGTAATAAGCTTTTTTGCTTTATTCATTCTTACTTGTGTAAGATAATCTAAAATAGTTGTATCTGTTTCTGCTTTATAATAATTGTTAAGATAATTTGCATTGTAAAATAGTGCTTGCGCTATGGAATTTACAGTGATTGGTTCCCTATAATGTTCTTCAATATAGCAAGCTATTTCATCTGTAAGCTGGTGCCCTCTACGTTCTTTTTTATTATTTATATAGTTTATTGTAAAACAAATAACATTTCTTAGCCACATCTTAACATCATATATAGTTTCAAACTTCATGAGCTTCTCCCAAATCAATTCTTCTTTCCCAAATATATCTTCGAATGTTATTGAAAATTCATTGATTGCGTTCTGAATACACATAATAATCATAAAACATGTATTACGAACAACTCTCTTTGATGCAGACGCCTCAAATCCTTCAAACAATTTTATTACAAATTGACTTGCTAAGCCTTCATTTCCTGAAAGCAATATCTCATTTATTTTGGTTTGGATATCGGTAAGTTCTAATGATTCAATCTTTTTTATATTTTTTATATCTTCATAATTAATAATCTGCTTTGTACCTAAGTTAAATTTATATTTTAGGGCATCTAGCGCATGCTGAAAGGTTTCTCCAATTTGTTCAAAATCGCAAGTAACTTCGCTAATTCCAATGGATATACCAATACTATTCTTACTCAGCGTTTCAATAATTCGGTCTCCAATGGAGTAAGCTTCTTCTAAAATATTAACTTCATTCTCATTGTCAGATGATAGTAGAAGTGCGAAATTTCTGTCCATTCTCACGTCTATAATTCCAGATTGATTGCTAATAATATGATTAATACTTTGCTGTAAGTGCATACATAAAATTTCTTGTTGTTCAAAGTCCTTTTGAGATACAACATTATCGTAATCATCAAATTCTACAGCCAAAATAAGATAACAACGTTTATATATAGTAAGTTCAAAGTACTCCATTCTCTCTAACATTTGTCTCTTATTATGATACTTCCCATAAAATAAATCTTTCTTAAATTTATCAGTTAAAAATGGTTTGCTTAACCTAACTAACTCGAGCAGTTCTATTTCCTGCTTATGTTTTTCTTGTTCACATTTTTTTTCATCTATTACTTTTCTGATTACTTGTAATACTTCCTGCTCTTCTACTGGTTTTAGAATATAAGCATAGGCATCAATATCAATAGCACGCTTTGCATAATCGAATTTATTGTAATTACTCATTAATATAATTTTAATATCATCGTATTGATTGCTAAGTATTTTCCCCAACTCTAGACCATTCATTAAGGGCATTTCAATATCAGTTAAAACAAAGTCTGGCTTATGGTCTTGAATATACTGCAATGCTTCTTTTCCATTTTCACATTCACCAATTATACTAACTTCTAAATTAGATTTAATAATAACTTCTTTAACAAATTCTCTTTCAATATAAAAATCATCAACTAAGAGTAGTTTATACATTATTATTCACCCTTTTTCTTTTAACTTAACATAATTCTTATCATTTGTATATTTGCTTAAATCTATTTCTGTGATTCATAAACTAAATACTGTGGTTTACCTTTTATTCGTTACGGAAGTTAATGCCACTATGTCGATATTCATTATAGTCAGTTCATCTTATTTAATTCATCTAAAATAAAATCTTCTAGTTTTTTTGATCTAGAAGATTTCTAATATTGACACGCAGATTTTTTCATTATATTTTAGCCTAACTTACCATTCCCCCAGGCTGCATCAAAGGATAATGCAACTTGTTTTTTCTCTGTCTTTAC
>NZ_DAMADT010000040.1:0-7408 GCF_031997925.1 Lachnoclostridium sp.
CACTTGTTGATATAAATAAAATATATAATATGAATATTTAATATGACTTATAATTATATTATTATTTATGTACTCATCGCAAGCTCACAGAGCAGGAGGCGGAGAACACTACGCAGTATTTTTTTAAAACCCATACAGAATTAAAGTTGAATTTGTAACACCTTAACAGTAAAAAGGCAAGTGATGGAAGGCACTATAAAACTAGTGCATCCATCACTTGCCTGATTTCATAAAATACTTATATTTCTAATAAAAGGTGCTTTCTTGCATCGTAATCTGGATTGCTGATAGTGATTATATTTCCGAAGATATATTTAATCCGTTTCCTTTAAAAAATCAATAAATTGATACCAATCCTCTACTTTACATAAAGGTATGTCAGGGTGACTTGCCTCACAATCCTCAAGATAATCAAAACCACCTGTTTTATTCGCACCAGTATACCATATTGGAAATATTCCTGCCTCAGAAGCACCAAAGATATCACAATTTAGGTTATCTCCACAGTACCATACGTCATTTGGCTGTAATCCTGCCTTTCGAAGCGCTAACTGAAATAAAAATTTATTTGGCTTTCGAAATACATATTCACTCGATGCAAGGATAAACTCAAAATCATATTTTGGAAGAACAGAAGCCAAACGTCTTCTTAGAGCCTCTCCGCTAAACGATATATTACTGATAACCCCAACACGAATGTCATTCTCTTTTAGGTAATTTAAAACTTCCTTGATACCATCTGTTGGAACTCCCGGTGCTGCGGTATCCCAGAATAATTGTTCAATCTCATAAGGATCTTCCTTAAATTCTAAACCAAAATATTCATATAAAAACCTTTGATATGGATGATTATGAACCTCTAACTTGTAATCATCCATTGTATCCTTTGTAAATCTACCAATTTCTTTATTTAATTCTCTATCAAACGCAATCATCTCCTGCGCTGTCACGCCATATGGATTTTTGATTGCCCTTGATAATACTGCCTCTTCTGCTTCCAACGACTCAAACCCAACCTCTTTCACTAAGGTCTGTCCATAATCAAATAGAATCATCCTTGGCTTTCGCATATCAATTCCTCCATCTTTTGAACAAAATTGCGAACAGATTCCTGGTTTCCTCTCTCTTTCATGTAAACGAAACCTATCTCTCGCTTGTCTAATTTTCCTGGTAAAGCAATCTCCGTTAATTCGCCACAGTCTAATTCTTTCTGAACAAATTCTCCTATAACACATGCAATACCTAAACTTGTCTTTGCAAATTCTATTAATAAATCCATACTGCTTACCTCTAGTATCTGCACAGGTTTTATTTGCCTTTTTGCTAAATACTCATCGATATACATTCTGGTTATATTTTTTTCATCAAGAAGCATAAGGTTACCCTTTTCTAATAATTCTCGTCCGGTAAGTTCCCTTCCCTCTCTGATTTTTAGATTATCAAGGTAACTATTTGTTGCGATAAAGATATCATGTATCTCACCAACCTTTTTAAATACCATTCCCTTCAAGGTATCTGGTTTACCTACTAATCCTATATCTAATTTTCCTTCTTCTATTAAATCTAACGTTTGAAGCGTAGATTGACACTGAATCGTAAATCGAATATGTGGGTATTCGTCCACAAATTCTTTTAAAAATGGTAGAAGAATAAATTTGCATAATGTCGTACTGACACCAATACGAATGTGTCCAATTCCTAACTGATGGATTCGCTTCATTGCATCTTCCCCTTCTTTCAGGGTTTCAAATGCAGTTCTAGTATAGCAATAAAGCTGTTTTCCTTCTTCTGTTAGCTTCACTCCACGAGAATTTCTGGTGAACAACGCAACTGACATACTTTGCTCCAACTTTGCGATTGCTTTACTAATAGCAGGCTGGCTAATATACAGTTCTTTTGCTGCCAAAGATATATTTTCCGTTTTTGCCACCGCATTAAAAATCCGATAAGCGGATAATGAAAAATCTACTTCCATTGCATAACCTCCCCAGATTGTCCTATGTTTATTGACAGCTTACCACTAAACGTCCTATTTTGGCAACAAAAATTTATTTTCCCGTAATATTCAGTAAATATTCATTCCTAAGAGAATTAGACTTAAAACAATTCCTTGCGATATGCTTCAAATGCTGTTGGAAGAGAATAGTCCTTTTGAATAGTTTGATTATCTACCCATATTAATTCAGGTAATGGAACATCCTCTTTCCTTTCAACCTTAATATAGTAACCGTTCATATGCCATTCTTTGTGTGAAAAGATATGTTTTGCCTCTCCTAGTTTTCTCTCTACTTTTGCATTAGGAGCTAAGATTTTTATCTGTTCCTCCATCTGATTTAACGAGAGTTTTCCCTCTATATTAGGTAATTCCCAGAGCCCATGTAGAAGTCCTCTTTCTGTCCTCTTTCGGATTGCATAGGAGCCAGCACATTCCATCACAAGTACTGTTTTTTCCTCGATCGCTCTTTCCTTTTTTTTCGGTTTCACCGGTATTTTTAATTCGTCTCCATTGTGAAATGCATTACACAGATGCATAACTGGACATCTATCACAAAGCGGTTTACCATTTGGCAGACAAACTGTTGCTCCAAGTTCCATAAGTGATTGATTATAATCCCCTGGACGAGCTTTCGGGATAATAGCTTCGATATCTTCTTCTAATTCTTTTTTTACCTTCTCCTTCGTAATATCATCGAAACTTCCAGCAATACGTTTCATAACACGAAGCACATTCCCATCAACCGCCGCTACTGGTAATTGAAAAGCAATCGAACCAATTGCTCCTGAAGTGTACGAACCGATACCTGGGAGTTTCTTTAATTCTTCTCGATTTGCTGGTAGTTCACCATCATATTGATCCATAACTACAATGGCTGCCTTCTTAAGATTACGGGCACGATTATAATAACCTAATCCTTCCCATAATTTCATCAATCGATCTTCTTCAACTGCCGCTAAATCTTTTATGGTTGGCAATTCCTTAATAAACCGATCAAAATAAGATTTCACCGTTTCCACCCTTGTTTGTTGTAACATAATCTCAGAAATCCATACATAATAAGGCTTAGGATTTGATCTCCATTCCAAGATTCTTGCATTTAGATCATACCAATGTAATAAATATTCTACTGTTTCTCTATAGTCATACTTCATTATTTCCTCAATTCCGATCTCATAGTGATTTTTTAAAGATTTAAGAGTTATTTGAATTTAATATCCTTTTGCTTTTAAATCTCTTTACTTTAGATAATGTTACACATTATATCACATTTTGAACTGTATGTTAAAATTTTATAATGGAAATTAAAAAGTTAAGAAACATTTAAAAATTCTGCCTAAAATTTGCCTTATTCCGATATTATCCTATTCTTATCTATGATCATAAAGGAGGCTTACTATGTCATCTCGTAAACTGATTATGCTTTGTATCCTGTCCACTATTCTTTGTAGTGGTTGTCAAGCAACACAAAGTCCAAACAATTCCTCGATTAGTACCTCTAGTGAGCTTACCCCTGCTGTTACGATTTCCGTAACGGGGGCTCCAAATATAACCGATAAACCCGAAGCTTTACCTATTACAGAGGATATATTAATAACGGGGGAGGATGCTCTATCCTTAATTCAGGGGCAAATTAATACTAGAAAATATACCATATCATTACTTTCAGAAAATATAACAATTAATTCAAAGAACTATTATTCTTTTATCGTTACCAAAAACTTAACATTACTGGAACCAGCAATACTCGTAAATAAGAATACCGGTGAGCTTTCCTGTTTAACTTCCGATGGTAAGCATACTCCATTTTCTTCCTTTAGTATAACCCCAACCAAAGACGATACAGAAATCAATTGGAATGGTACTTTTGTTCGCAAAGACTTAAGAGGTGTAACGACCGCTACTATAACCATGATTCAAAACGATTCCACTTCTTTTGAATTTCATATACTAGCACGAAACAGCCTTGGAGTAAATCGTCTCAGCGGTATTGGCTATATTGATGGAACAACTGCAAAACATTTTACAAACGATGAAGTAAGCCTTACCTTTTCCCTAGATCAGAATTATTTAACGCTATCTGACGATAACTTCTTTACTGAAAATTCGAATTCTATTGCTGGGAGTTATGTTCTTGATAACAATGTGAACGAGGACCTAACTATCTTAGAAGACGATGCTATCCAAATGATACATTCCTTATCAACTCTTCAAACGGGGTTACCTGCTGAAATTGATGATTACCTGATTTTATCGGATAACTCAAAGCTGATAATCGAAGATCGAATTTGCTATAGTTTTGGCGCCTATGCAAAATTAGAAAATAGGAGTATTTTAGTGACAAACTTTTTTGTCACAGTAGATGGGAATGCAGTTTATACATACAATACCGTAAAAAATTCTTACGAATGTATTTATGGAAAATAACATATAAAACTAACATAAAAACGAAATATTTCATTGAGCGAATATACTCTATGAAATATTCCGTTTCAATTATTATCCAATCATTATCAACGATTGTTATCATAGAAGACTATTTAATTTTAGATAAAAATGAGGTCCGACACCAGCCCCATGGCAAGTGTCGGACCTCATTTTTAGGACGTGTATATACTAAGTTATAAACCCCTCTTTAAAAAATAATTATAACTTTTCTCTAATTACGGTTCTACTCCCCAAACCAATACATTAGAGATATATACTGTGGTCTTATTCCAATCAGCATAACTTGAGCTACTATCACCAAATGAATAATCATCTGTTTGTGAATAGTTCGACCAGTCTACCTTAGAAAATCTTCCTTGAACTTCGATGCTTTGTCCTGCATTTAATGTTCCAGCACCGGACTTAAATGAAAATTCCAAATAGTAATCAGCATTTGTTTTTGGTGAACTCATCTTTACAAAGGCACCATTTACATTAGAACTTCCAATGGTAGAATAATCACACCAGAATGCCTGATCCTTTTCTCCGTTGATTGTATAGTAATAACGAAGCTTAACATCGGATAAGTTGATTGCAGTAGTTCCTGTGTTAATTAATTTAATTCTTGGTGCAATACCATTTGTTGTTGCAGAAGAGTTTCCATTGAACATTTGAAGTTTAATATTACCGGTTGTAACAACAGAAGAATCCTTAATGGTAACTGCTAATACTGGGTTTGTGCCTTTATTCATTTCAAATACAATGGATTGATTTCCTATTGCAAATTGATTTAAATAAGAAGATAGAATCGTCACTGTTGTTCCAGAAACGGTATAATCAGTTCCAGATACCAAACTTTTAGATCCATTCTTAAGCCCAACTAAGGTATTGCCATTTGGGGCAAGAGTAACAACTATATTTTCCTGTTTGCCACTAGCCTTATCAAAGACAGCAGCATTTGGATTAATAGATGCACTTGGAGAAGTATCTACCAGTGTTACTTTTAATGTTGCATCGTTACCGCCACTAAATACAAATGTTAAAGTAACCGTACTAGCGCTCTGTGCAGAGAAATAGTTCTTAGATAACGTTACTACATTACCAGATACGGTATAATCAGTACCTTTCGTTAAAACTGTTGCTCCATTCTTAATTGATGATAACGTATTACCATTATAGTTAATGGTTACTGGAATATCTGCGGATACAGCTGGGTTTTTGTCAAAGGTTGCGGTAGTCTTATCAAGACTTGCAGAAGGAACACCAGTCTTTGGCTCATTACCAAATACTAATTTACCAGTATCATACAATGGTATAAATGTGGTCTTTACGGTATTACCTGAACTAACATTAGCGATTTGTGTAAAGGAGTAGTCATTGGAATTGTCCCAAATGTTTACATTTTGTGGGCCTGCAATTCTAAATTGTACTTCTTTCTTATAAGCAGACTGCCCGCCTGGATAAATCTTTGTTCCAGAGAAGTCTACATTCACATAATAAATATTATTTGCAGCATCCCAAGGAAGCAGTGCTGACGTGGTTGCTCCATTGTTATAATTTGTTGATACTGTAAAATCATTCTTAGTATATCCCTTTGCTACATATTCCGAGATATCAATAAAATACTTAAAGGATAATTTATCAGTAACACGAGCTGGCCAACCTGTCTGATTGTATACTAATGCTTTTACTTCGATAAAGGTAGGACCAGAAGCATTAATACCAGCTTGAATAAATAGCTCATCGTTTGTTATGTTTTCAATTGCTTTAAAGTTTGCAATTGGTGTTCCACCATAAGTCTTATACACCTTAGCTAAAGCACCAACAAACCCTGCATTATAGTCACAAGCGATTTCATTGTTTACATAATTATTAATGTTATCCTCATAGCTATCATTACTACCAGGTCCACCTACTAAAGCACCATAAATGGTGTGTCTGTGGTAATTTGGCTCCGTCTGACTGTCTGCCCATGAACCATGAGCAGTTCTATGGTGAGGTCTTGTAGGAGGGTTTACACCATATCCAACCACAAAACTTCTTCCAGCACTTCCTAATGCATAATCTACCTGTTGTTTCGCAAATGCATTGTAGGTACTAACTTTCCCTGCACTACATCCGCTCCAATCAGCATAAACACTTGCCAGAAATGCTGTTGTCGTCGCATATCGTAATGCTCCCCAGGAATCTAACCAAGCAAGTCCTTTTGGTGTATAAGTAATACGATTACCATTATATCCTGTAGACCAATAGTCAAGATGCATTTCAATATTATTCTTATAAATTGCTTTATTCGTAATTCTTGCTAATAATAAAGCTGCACCATAGTGAACATCATCCCAGTTTTGTGCCCACTTATAACTTAATGTGGAAGATTGAGGTTCCGTTCCCCATTTGGATACATAGGATTCTGCCTTATCCAAATAAGTAGCTTCACCACTTGCAATGTAAATCCATGTAGCTGCCCAGGATAATTCATCATAAAATCCACTATAGGAAGTATAGAACCCACTTGCTGCAGTATATCCAGCATCACTTTTTGTTGTCTCTGCAAAATTGTAAAGCTCTTTTGCATGACGAAGGCAGGTTGCTGAATAAGTTGGATCTTTTGTTTTATATACAAGTGCTGTAGCTGCAAGGGCAGCTGCTGCTTCTCCTACTACAGTAGAACCTGGGTTATTTAAATCAACCTTATAGGATGGTCTAGCCATCTGCATAACCTCAGCAGGTCCCCACCAAGAGTGATCTGTATTTCCATTACCAACTTGATAGTAAAATACATTTGCTTGTGGATGACACTTAATTAGATAATCACTAGACCACTTAATTTCATCTAATAAATAATTTAATTGTCCTGCCTTTGAAAGAGTAGCCTCTTCTTCATATACTGCCCATGCTAACATAGTTACAGTATAAGCCAAAGGAAGATTAAATTTTACATGATCACCAGCATCATACCAGCCACCAGTTAAATCCACACCAACA
>NZ_DAMADT010000040.1:7418-35828 GCF_031997925.1 Lachnoclostridium sp.
CATCTGATCCATCGTTTAAACCAGAGTCACCTCTCCAATTATTGCGAATAGTACTTGGCAGTTTACCAGAACGTTGAAACTCATAAAACATGATTGACTTTTGAAGAGCTTCTCCGTAATTATAATTAGATTCAGCTGCGTTAGCTTTCGAAGGCGCCATGGATATCAGAAGTGCAATTACTAATAAAAGACTTAATAGCTTTTTCATATACTCATCCTTTCTGTTTACCACGCTGGCAATAGAAAGTGATTTAACACTTTCTATTGCCACAACTAAAAGAATTCTTATGGCTCAATACCCCAATTAAGCTTACCAGTTATATAAGCAGTTGCCTTATTCCAATCAACATAGGAATTCCCGCTGCTATTAAATGAATAGTCTCCAGTTTGGGTATAATTAGACCAGTCAGTCTTAGCGAATCTACCTTGCACTTCGATTCCCTGACCTGCATTTAAAGAACCAGCGCCACTTGTAAATCCAATCTCAAGATAATAATCTGCTCCGGCCTTTGGAGTTGCCATCTTAACAAAAGTTCCGGTAACATTACCACTTCCAATCGTTGACCAATCACACCAGAAATTCTGGCTCTTCTCACCATCAATTGTATAGTAGTAGCGAAGTTTTACATCAGAAAGATTGATACTATTAGATCCTGTATTCACGAGATAAAAACGTGGCGCAATTCCATTCGTTGTTGCGCTAGTATTTCCATTGAACATCTGGATCTTAACATCTCCTGCTACCACTACTACTGTTGTATCTACTACGGTTACTACAAATGGCTTTGTATAAGAATTACTAAAATTAAAAGTAATTGTAGTATCACCAAGTGGTAATGTAGATAGGAATTCTTTCTTAAGGACTACAGTATTACCATTTACCGTATAATCTGTATTTAATCTTAGAGCTGTAGTACCTTTGCTTAAGTTAGCAAAAGTATAGCCTTGCATTGATAATGTTGTACTAAGATCTGCTTGTTTTCCTACAGCCTTATCAAAGGTTCCATTTGTAGGATTAATATTTGCATAATCGACATTAGGATTACTCTCATAAAGGAGTGCATATACACCATTTGCAATGGCTACATCACACTGAGCCCAGAATCTATGATAAGTAAATTCTGGTGACTTATTATTCTTATAAGCATCCAGTAACTTTGCATACGATGGGTCTTGTAAATACTTAGAACGGATATCTAAGAATTTAATACCAGACTTTATCACATCACCATTTGGCATCTTACCATTAAAGGTACTTGGAACATAAAGAGTCTGCTCAAAGAATCTCTTATAATCTGCACGTGCTTCAGGAACAGCAACTCCCTTATCATCACGATATAACTTCCATACGCGGTCTAATAATTCTTTTGCTAAGTTCTTTGCAGACTCATCGTTTGCAGCCTTACTATAAAATAACAAAGCATTCGCAAGAGATCCTGTAACACCAAGATCGGTACCAGAATCAACCACAGTTACATGAAGCTTAGGATTTCCAGTATAGGAACCTGTCCATGTATCTGGCTGACCACTCCAACTAAGTGTACTTGGTATTGTAAAGGTACCATCCGCTTTTAATACAACTACTGATTTCACCCAAGCTACCCATTTATCTAGGATCTGTTTTGCCTTCACATCTTTTGTCTTATAATAATATTCTGCAACACGTTGCATTGACCATGCCTGGAAACCAAACCAAGTGTTACTTCCTGGATCTTTATAAACTGGGTTTTCTTCGTAGCCCATTCCATAGAATGTAGCGGTACCAGCTGGCCAAGCTTCATAACGTCCATTTCTAGAGTTACTAGCACCACCGGCAATTGCACCTTCTGATGATTGTAACCATTGATAAAATTCAAGCTGTCTATTAAGACTTGTTGCCCAGTCAGCTTGTCCATTTGTGGTCTTTGGTTTAAACTTTGAATTCTGAGATAAAATCCAAGCTGCCATAGGATTTTGATAGCCAAAGTGGTTATGGCTAGATCCAATAATCCATGCCCAGTCAGCTGTAATTCCGCCGCCCCAAGCATAATACCAGGATAATAGATAATGAGATGCATCATATCCTGTACCAGCAACTGTAGAATTACCTATTTTTCTAAAATACTTATCAAACATAGAATAACGAAGATAATCGCCCATCATCGTAGCTTTTGATGAATAAGTATCAATATTAACGTTATAATCTTTCGCCCATTCACTTGCCCAATAAGCAGCCTGAATAGCTCTTGCATCTGCATCTGGTGCATCCGTATACTTAAATTGCTGTGCATAGGAACTATCGCCAGTGAATAAGTCGAGGAAACCATTCGGTCCACCATATTTCATTGCATCCCAACATGGCTGAGGAATTGTTTCCCAAGTTGATTCCTGTTCTCCACGTTGGAAGGTGTTGATATAGGATGGTGCCGTGGTTCCGTCTCCCCTAGAACCAAATCCATACCAGTTATCAACATCTAGTAACCAGTGCATGCCATAGATTGTATTCCGACCATAAGCTGCAACAAGCTGTGACCAAATTGGGTCACTACCAACAGGAGCACCCGTATCGAGCTTAGCTGGGTATTGACTAGGATCCTGATACTCAGGTGCATAAGTTGCAGGCTTGCTCGGTGTATACTTACTCATACTAGTTGGCGGTTGATCTGCATCAGTTGGAATCATATATTTTTCTGTTACATTCCATGCAGTTCCATATCCTGAAAAGTCACCAGTAAATTTACCATACATAGCTTCAAGCCATATGTAGTAACTCATTGCCTCACTGGTAGTTACATGACCATAATCAGGAGCTTCTACGATCATAGTTTCAATGGAATGATATGGAATCCCCTTAGGACTAAAATATCCGTTCTTTGGGTTTTTAATATCCGACCATAAGTCCATAAAACGTTGCTCATAGGTTCCCCTTGCTGCTACCGCTTCTAAAGATTGTTCAGTTTCCCCGGCCAAAGCAGATGTTTTTCCTACCTGAGGAACTAGAGTAACTACCATTGCAGCTGTCATAATGGCTGCTGCCACTCTCTTGTAGATACGTTTTTGCATACAAAACCCTCCTTATTAATTAACTCTCCACGTCAATGATATAAGGCATCTGAACGCATTTCTCATCCCTTCCTTCCTTTGCAAAAATTTTCAAATTTATATATCAATTGATCTGAAGGTTCTTAATAGAATAAGATTATTGATTTTACTAGGTTTTTTTACAAAATTCAACGTTTCTCTCATATTTGCTTTATGCAGACTTATGCATAAATAATATGATTTTAATTCAATATATATTCAAGACAATTACGTCAATTATTTAACAACATCTTGTTTTCCAATGTTTCGTCTGTAATCTATATTTATATATCAAACTTGTCTATATACTCTGAATATTATCATTATTTCCATTTTATGTCAATTACAAGTAAAAGGTATTTTTTTGTTCAACATGCATAAAAAAAATGTCAATTTTTAAAAATGAGTTATCAATTAATTCTCTTTTATAAAATAGGGCGAAACTTTTCGCATAAAAGATATCTAGATTTCATATAAGTGAAGTAAAAAAGTAATTCATCTTTTTCATAAATTGAAATCTATTTATTATAAAAAAAAAGAAAAACTGTTGCATTCGTTACCTGTGCAACAGTTTTTCATATAAATATTTTTTTATTTCGTTAAGAGCATTAATATCTCGTTGCTTCTTTCAATGAAATTCGTCATAGCTTCTGGTGCTAATGGCTTATGAGCAAGATAAGCAAGGTCATATAATTGCTCACAGATCATATCGGTATGCTCAGCAGAATTGTTATCTAATACATACTGAACTAACTTGTTATTGGCATTTAAGATTAGGTTTTCAGTTGGCCCGAATGCAGATGGGTCCATGCCATACATATTATACATTTTCATCATATCCTGCATTCTACGGCTCTCCTCTGATAAAGTAATCATGGAGGAAACCTTTGCATCCTTTAATTTCACTACCTTAACTTCTAACTTATCTTTCTTTAATGCCTTCTTAAATACTTCTGTCAGACTGTCCTTCTTCTTGTCAAGTTCCTTATTTTCTTCCTCAGAAGAATTCTCTGTCATTGTCGCATTAATATCAGCGTCAATTCTTTGGAAACGAATCTTTTCATCGGATTGCTCTAACTGAGTGATAAAAGGTTGATCGATATTATGTGTCATAAACACAGCATCAATACCAGCATCCTTAAACATCTTAATGTATTGGCTCTGTTGCTGTTCATCGGTTACATAATATACGGTATCCTTCTTCTCTTCTTTTGGTTCGCCCGCAGATTCGGAATTCGTTTCTTCAACCTCTGCTTTTACTTCTTCTGTATTCTCTTCGCCATTTAATTTCTTAGCTGCTTCCATATACTCTGGAAGTGTTACATACTTTTTCTCTAAGTTCTTAAAGATAATAAAATCCTTCATTTTTTCACGGAATTTTTCATCCTTTAAGCAACCGTATTTAATGAATGGGCTTAAATCGTCCCAATATTTCTCATAATTATCACGTTCTACCTTATACATTCCAGATAACTTATCTGCTACCTTCTTCGTAATGTAATCGGAAATCTTCTTTACAAAACCATCATTTTGTAAAGCACTTCTTGATACGTTAAGTGGTAGGTCTGGACAATCGATAACACCTTTAAGAAGCATTAAGAATTCTGGAATAACTTCCTTAATGTTATCTGCGATAAATACCTGGTTGCTGTATAATTTAATTGTTCCTTCCATACTATCATACTCTGTATTAATCTTAGGGAAGTATAGGATACCCTTTAAGTTAAATGGATAGTCCATATTGAGGTGTATCCAGAATAATGGCTCTTTATAATCGTGGAATACCTGACGGTAAAATTCCTTGTAATCTTCCTCTGTACATTCATTTGGATGCTTTGTCCATAATGGTTCTGGATTGTTAAGTGGCTTTGGCCCCTTCTTTTCTTTCTTTGTTTCTGCTACCTTACCATCTTCTGTAACCTCTGCATCAACAATAACATCTTCCGTTACTTCGGATTCTATTTCTGTGGTCTCTTCTGGCTCTTCTTTTGCATTTTCATTTTTAAAGTAAATTGGTACTGGCATAAAGGAACAGTATTTCTCAATTACTTCCTTCGCACGGTATTCATTGGAGAATTCATAACTATCTTCATTTAAATAAAGAGTAATCTTTGTTCCTCTTTCAGCCTTATCTCCTTCTCCCATCTGGAAGTTGAGTCCTTCTTCTGATTCCCAGTGAACAGCTTTTGCACCTTCCTGCCAAGATAAGGTATCAATCGTTACCTTATGAGCTACCATGAAGGCAGAATAGAATCCAAGACCAAAATGACCGATAATTTGATCTTCATTAGCCTTGTCCTTATACTTATTTAAGAAATCCTGTGCTCCGGAGAAAGCAATCTGGTTGATGTATTCTTTTACTTCATCTGCAGTCATACCAACGCCGTTATCAATAAAGGTTAAAGTCTTTTCTTCCGGATTTACAAGAACATTGATTTTAAACTCTTCCCCTTCTGGTATAGAGAATTCGCCAATAATATTAAGCTTCTTAAGCTTAGTAATCGCATCACAGCCATTTGATATTAATTCACGGAAAAAAATGTCGTGATCGGAATACAACCACTTCTTAATAATCGGGAAAATATTCTCGGAATTAATTGATAAATTACCTCTTTCCATACTCATGAAAAAAACACTCCTTTTATCTTTTATTTATCATTGATAAGCATTAGCCCTTGCATGATAATGCACGTCCAATGCATGATAGTCAACTCGTTGTATATTACTATAATACGAGGTATCTAAAATGTCAAGAAAAATTAGCACTCATTAGTAATGAGTGCTAACAATTATTCTTCATATGCTATTTCATTGCTTTTTAGGAATTTCATTACTTGTTCATCCCAGGCATAATCTAAAGATTTGTCTAAGGAAAATGTCTTTTTTCCTGTTCCAGTTACTACATGTAATTCACTGTTTTCATATCGAGTGTGTAAGTACAATCCGGTAACCTCGCTGCTATCTAATAAAACACCCTGGTTTGTCAATACCGATTCAATTGCTTTTTGAGATAGCATAAGACTAATCTGAAAGGATAACGGTGTTTTATTCCCTTTTACAATCTGATAAGCAAATGGTCTGACTTCACTCCATTTCGCGTGTGTTCTACTTCCCAAGGATTCAAGTTCTTCCGTACTATAATAATCACGGTTTAATTTTCCGTTCATTTCAAACCTCTGGAAGGTATGGATGATTACATCAGAAACTAAAAAAGCATCAAACACATTCTGAATCAGTAATTTAGACATAAAGCCTTTCACATCAACGATTTTTAATGATTTCATGCAAACCTCTATTCTGGCGCAGCGCGCCTTTCATTTGAAAACAACTTGTGCTTCTGTACGAGTTGCCATGGGAGGAATGCCATATTTGAGACATTCTTCCGTGTGGTGTAACTTACTCTTCACACTTCACTTTAGCTTAAGAACTGATAAATTCCCTGTAGAATTACCAAATGTAATGGATAGAAAATATAGAAGGCATATTGGAACCGTTTTGTGCCACGCTCGCCATTATAATAATATAAAAATGGTGCCGCTAAGATTGCCATAAACTCAACACCACCGCGGAAAAATCCAACGAGAAGGATAAATAGTAGCATACGTAGATTTCGATTCCCATAAGCTAAATAAAACCCTACAATTAGTAAGACACCATAGCCTAATTCAAAATAGTCAGGACGAATTAGATACAATAACCCTGTACCGCCAACAATCGTCAATACACCAAGTATGGTCATCCACATTGTATTTCCAAGCATTCGATTCTTAATATAATCATAAATCATAATAGTTAATAAACCAATTGCTAGTGTAAAGAAAACGTTTTGTCTAAATAAAAGGATAGTTAAATTCGTATTCGGGAATCCCCAAAAAGCATAATCATAAGGGATTTCGGAAATTACTGCAAAAAGAAGCAGACGATTCAAATACTTTATTCTATTCCTTGTGTGAAAAAATCCTTCCACAATTAAAAAGGCAAATATCGGAAATGCAATTCTTCCTATGGTTCTCCCTATTACATACCATGTAACATCTAAATTATAATCTATCAGAGTTATATGAAATAATGGAGTAGTATTCCTTGGCACAAAAATTGTGGTGAAATGGTCAATTAGCATGGTAATACATGCAATAAGTTTTAAGGTAAAACTATTCAATGTTGTAGTCCTTTCTTTTCATGTCTACTGTATTTCTTTTATATCTTGCTTTTATATTTTTTTATATCTTTCAATTACAATTATCTTTTAAGGTTCTTCTTTACCAATGTAAAATATCTATTAATATATTGATGTATTACTTTTAATGTCTTGCTTTTAATATCTTGTTTTTTATGTTTTGTTTTTTATGTTTTAATGTTTTGTTTTTAATATTTTATCAATCAATACATCAACCCATTATCGCTCTACTTTACCGTCTCACACAAAAATACCTGAATCGTTCGAGCAGGAACAATAACACTTGTTTTATAAGATTCCTTGCCATCTCCTCCCCCATCAAAAAGCTTTCCCTCTTTCGATGATAAATCTAATTTCCATTCCGAATTTGTGTGAAAGGATGGAAGGGCAAAGCTATGTTCTTCCCAATGTGCATTCATCGCGATATAACAAGAAGCATCCGAGGTTGTTTTATCTTTCAAAGCAAATGCACCATGTAAAAGTACACCAAGCGTCCTGCTAGAATGGGAAATATCCGGGTACCATGCTTTACTACCATGATATGATATATCAGGGCATCCACAAGATAAGATATCAATGCCGCTTAATTCCCGTATATTGTGAAGAGTAGGGTGGGCTTTTCGAAATTTGATTAACTGCTTCACAAAGGAAAATAGTTCATTCTGTTTCTTTTTCTCCGACCAAGAAACCCATCCTATTGAATTATCCAGACAATAAGCATTATTATTTCCATCTTGAGAATTTCCAAATTCATCTCCTTGCAAAATCATTGGAGTTCCCTGACTTAAGAAAAGAAGCATGAAGGCGTTTTTCATCATCTGCAAACGTAACTCCTTAATTTTTCTACGATTTGTATCGCCTTCCACACCGCAATTCCAGCTATAATTAAAGTCAGTACCGTCTCTATTACCTTCCTTATTCGCTTCGTTATGTTTACAATCAAATGAGTATAAGTCAGCTAAGGTAAATCCATTATGATCCGTAATATAATTTATTACCCCACTCTTTTCTGGATTTTCACGAATTCTTGCCATGATTTTCCCGATTTGACCTTCATCCCCTTTTAAGAATCGTCTGGCATCAATTAAAAACCCATCGTTATAATCTGCAAATGTTTTTTTATAAGGTACCGTCTCTCTACCATAGACAGCACCTGTATTCCAATGTGTTGAAAATAACTTCACCCCTACCAGATAGGAATCCATCGCAAATGACTGTTGTATGGATTCTTCTGCATTCGTTCGGAAACCATCAATATGGTAATGATGAGCCCAATAACGAAGACAATCTAGAATACACTGTACATTCATCTCCCTTGGAAAATTCATATCGAGTAGAACTTCTATTCCATTTTCGTGCAGTTTCTCAACCATCTCTTTAAACTCCATACTTGCATCATTAGGACTTAATGCATAAGATGATTTTGGAGCAAAGTAGAAACTGTCGGTAGTATATCCCCAAAAATTAAGTTTACAATCTAAGTTTGAATCATACATAAGAAAACTATTTCTCTTATGATATTCATTTGTCGCATTCGGTAGTTCGCTTAAGCATGGTTTTGGTTCCATTCTTTCATTAAATTCCACGCATGGCATGAGAAATAGAGCATTGATTCCTAACTCTTTAAAATATGGTATTTTCTCTATAATTCCTTTATAGGTTCCTTTATGCTGTACTTTCGAATCATCACTTTTTGTATATCCTCGTACATGTAGTTTATATAAAATCAAATCCGAATAAGCGTGACTTAGCGGGGTATCTTCTCCCCAATAGTAATCATACGTCTCCCATGACCCAAGTAAACCATGTAATGTATCGTTGTTATCCCCTATTACATAAGGAGCCATACCATACTGCTCCCTACCTAGAATCTTGGTCGCATAGGGATCTACAAATTCTTCCCCAAAAGCCTCATAACGATATCCTAATATCTCTGAAGCTTCAGATTCTGGTACAAGAGCTAAAAATATGTTGCCAAAACGGAGACTCTTTTGCATTGAGATTGTCCTAATTATACTTACATCCTTTTTGCTGTATAGTTTTAAAGTACACTCAGTCGCATTCGGTACAGCAACAGAAAAAACAAGGTTATTTCCCTGTTTTTCAACCCCTAGCATCTTAGGTAATTGATATTTCTCTCTTTCTGACTTTTCATATTGCCCCATACCCTCTTACCGTCCTTTTCCTTCCTGAACTACCCCTAGAACATGCCTAGCACTTATGCAATATTTACCTTGCATAAATAATCGAAAGCTAACACTTTTTATTCTACCTAGATTAATACGAGAAGTCAACAACAGGGCCAAATGGAATCATAAAAATGAAACCATCTGCCCCTGCTTTTTCTTTGGGATCTTTAATTTTTGAATATTCCCATATTTTCAATACTTTTGAAGTAGGCAGTGAAGTTTTAGAATTCCTTACGCGGCGTCTTTTGGCGCCTTAGAAATTCTCTTCACATTTAGTCCTCTTCAGTATTTACATTTAATACATGTCTCTTACGTGCCATTTCATCACTATCAAGGTACTCATCGTAAGTTGTAATCTTATCAATTAAGCCGTTTGGTGTAATCTCCATAATACGGTTTGCGATAGTCTGAATAAACTGATGATCCTGAGAGGTAAACAATACAACACCAGAGAACTTCATTAATCCATTATTCAGTGCTGTAATCGATTCCATGTCTAAGTGGTTTGTTGGCTCATCCATGAGTAATGCATTAGCGCCCATAATCATCATCTTAGATAACATAACACGCACACGCTCACCACCGGAAAGTACCTTAACCTTCTTAACACCTTCCTCACCAGCGAATAACATTCTTCCAAGGAAACCACGAACGTAAGTAACATCCTTTTCAGGAGAAAATGGCATTAACCAATCCACGATAATATCTTCGCTGTCAAAATCCTTCGTATTGTCTTTTGGGAAGTAAGCCTGAGTTGTTGTGATACCCCACTTATATTCACCTGAGTCTGGCTCCATCTCACCGGATAAAATCTTAAACAAGGTAGTACTAGCAAGTGAATTACCACCAACAAATGCAACCTTATCTTCACGGGTAATAATAAAAGAAATATTATCTAAAATCTTAACACCGTCTATTGTCTTACTTAAATTAGTAACTGTTAAAACTTCATTTCCAATCTCACGGCTTGGTCTAAAGTCAATGTATGGATATTTTCTACTAGAAGGACGAATCTCATCAAGCTCAATTTTCTCTAATGCACGCTTTCTGGAAGTTGCCTGCTTTGACTTTGATGCATTCGCTGAGAAACGTTGAATAAAGTCCTGTAATTCCTTAATCTTATCTTCCTTCTTCTTATTTGCTTCCTTCATCTGCTTTACCATTAACTGACTGGACTCATACCAGAAGTCATAGTTACCAGCATATAACTGGATCTTAGCATAATCAATGTCTGCAATATGTGTACAAACTTTATTTAAGAAATAACGGTCATGGGATACTACAATAACCGTATTTTCAAAGTTAATCAAGAATTCTTCTAACCAGCGAATTGCTTCTAAATCAAGGTGGTTTGTAGGCTCGTCAAGTAACAGGATATCTGGGTTACCAAATAAAGCCTGTGCAAGAAGTACCTTCACCTTCTGAGCACCATTTAATTCGCTCATCATCTTGTAATGTAAATCTGTATCAATTCCGAGTCCGTTTAATAAAGTGGCAGCATCGGATTCTGCTTCCCATCCGTTTAATGTTGCAAATTCTGCTTCCAGTTCACTTGCTTTAATACCATCTTCTTCGGAGAAATCTTCCTTTGCATAAATGGCATCCTTTTCTTTCATGATATCATACAATCTTTGGTTTCCCATAATAACTGTGTTGAGAACATCAAATGCATCATACTTAAAGTGATCCTGTTGCAAAAATGATAATCTCTGTCCAGGAGTGATGATGATATCTCCTTTACTTGGTTCGATTTGCCCTGAAAGGATTTTTAAAAAAGTGGATTTTCCTGCTCCATTGGCTCCGATTAAGCCGTAGCAGTTTCCTTCTGTAAATTTAATATTGACATCCTCGAATAAGGCTCTCTTTCCTATTCTTAGAGTTACATCGCTTGCTTGAATCATTTCGATACCTAGCCTTTCTATTTTTGCGCTATTACTTATTCTACAGTAAAATCTATAATTTGCAAGCTCTTTTTCACTTGCTGTAAATCTTTAGCGCATTTTTCTTATATTTTCTATCGTTGATCTAGTTTATTCTTTCATTTGTTTAAACATGCTCCATAACCTTTCCTTGTCATGAATTGAGAAATAGCACAATTCTCTAACTTTCCATTGTCATGGATTAAGAAATAGCACGATTCTCTAACTTTCCACTGTCATGCATTAAGAAATAGCACAATTCGTTAACATTTCCTTATCATAAATAAAATGGAAAATCCCTATTATTCTATTATGTCCACCACTGCTTCTTGATAATCGAAACCATTTTCTTTTGCATAGGTTTCTGCCATCGAATTTTCTGAGGCAATAATAACTATGTTTGATGTCTCTCCAAAGATATCAATTCCAAAGGATACCGTGGTATCCGGTATTGTAATCTCTGTTAAATTTGTGCATGCATAAAAGGCCATATCACCGATATGTATGGTTCCTATAGGGATATCAATATAGGTTAAAGATTGGCAGGAGGAAAAACTCATATCTTCAATTGTAGCTGTGGAACCTAAAAACACAACCTCAGTTAATGAGGTATTTGATGCAAATGCCGCAAATGGAATCCGTGTTATTTTCTTTGGAATAATCACGCTCTCTAGCTTCTCGCAAGCACTAAATGCCCCCTCCCCAAGATGAGTTAGACTATCCGGAAGTCTTAGTTCCGTTATAGAATAACAATCTGAAAAAGCATAATCACCAATTTTCGTTATGTTTGGCGTTAAATCAATCGATAAATGAATACAGCCAGAGAAAGCTTCATTTTCAATAATAGTAAGTTTTTCTGATAATACTACACTTGTTAAGTTATTTGCTAAGGAAAACGCACCTTCTGCAATCCGTGTGACACTTTTTAAAATTGTATATTCCTTTTCTTCGCTTCCAGTAGGATACTTTACTAGAGTTTTCTTATCCTTTGTATATAATACCCCATCTGATATTGCATAGTACTTATTTTCCTTTGGTAATGTCATTGTCTCAAGAGCTGGACATATTCCAAATGCAGATTGTTCAATCACTTCTAAAGATGCAGGAAAGTTTATCTCCTTTAGCTCATAGCACTTTTTAAATGCTCTGCCTTTAATTACTTTAAGACCTTCTGGTAATACAAGTTTCGTGATTGAGGTATTATAAAAAGCATACTCATCTATAACAGTAACTGGGTAAGATTCTACGCTTTCTGGAATAATAAGTTCGTTTGTTGGCTCTGATACAAAACCGGTTATAAAAACTTCACCTTCCTTGATTTTCATCGATAATATCGTACCATTATCATCGATACAAACTTCTGTTTTATCTTCAGAAACCCAACCTTTGGAACCTTTTTTTATTCCCTCAGTATTAAGATTTTCGTTATTTTTATCTGGATTTTCACTACTCTTATCCTCAGTGTTATCTTCACCCGTCTCACTTGCTTGTCCATTCTTATCTTTACCTAGGTTATTATCCTTATCCAGTTCTCCTATTGATGGAGTAGTAGTTGGAATATTTATGTCCTTACCAGGCATTTCACTCGCTTTTGGTGTAACTAAGAGAGTCCCTGATGAATCTATCTCATTATCTCCCTGCTCTTTGTGAGGATTGGTAACATCTAGGGACTTTGATTTTTGACTACAAGCAGTTACCGAAACCACTAACAGCGTGAAACATAATATTATCCACTTCTTCATTCATCCATCCTCCTTTGCATCATTATTTTCATTATATCATTTGGTAATATTTATGTAAAGGAATGTACCCCTGTTTAAGGACAAAGGGTGCCTCTTTTTAAGGACAAAGCTACATAGAAATGCTTAAATAAGATGCCTTTTAAAGCTTAATTGAGATACCTTTTAAAGCGTATATGAGATGCCTTTTTCTTATAACACCTATAACTATAAAAAATGAGACAAACATAATTTCATAAAGAAATATATTTGCCTCGTTTTATTTTTCTATGGCAAGAAAAAAATATCAAACATGCTTTTTCTTGTGTTTATTTATCAATAAATATTAATTTTGTTTCATTATACTTCGAACAATAGATCACCATAAGTTGGAACTGGCCATACATCTTTATCAACCATTGTCTCTAACAAATCGATTGGGGCTCTTAGCTCATCCATAGCTGGGAATACTAGATTTCTAAAGTAGTTTGCCTGTTCTTCTCCTTCTAGAGATGCAGCAGTCTTTGTGTACTCCGTTAAGTTATTAAGCGCTACCTTTGCCTGCTTTAATAATGTTGAAGTCTCTGCTAATAAATCTGTCTGAACACTCACATCCGCTGTTGGTAATGCGGTTTTTACTGCATTAATACTATTAGCAAGTGTTGTAGTAAATTTGATAACAGCAGGAATAAACATTCTACTTGCCATTTCAATCATCGTTTTAGCTTCGATATTAATAGCTTTTGAATAGGATTCATATAAAACTTCCACACGGGACTTAAGTTCTGTTGTAGTTAAAACATGATGCTTATCAAATAATTTGATTGCTTTTTCAGAAACTAGTGCTGGTACCGCTGAAACCATTGAATTTAAGTTTGGTAAGCCACGTCTCTCGGCTTCCTCTACCCACGCATCAGCATATCCATTCCCATTAAATACAATTCGTTGATGTTCTGTGACTGTCTTTTTAATTAAGTCATGAACTGCACGGTCAAAGTCTTCTGCTTTTTCTAATTCATCTGCCATATCGCAAAGAACATCCGCAACTATAGTGTTAATGGTTGTATTCGCATCTGCAACTGACATAGAAGAACCAACCATACGGAACTCAAATTTATTACCAGTAAACGCAAATGGTGATGTACGGTTACGATCCGTTGCATCCTTCTTAAGTTCTGGAAGTGTATGCACACCAGTTCTCAATCTTCCGCCCTGTTTGGAGCTTGTTGCTTCTCCTGTTTCAATTAACTGAGTTAATACATCTGCAAGCTGCTCCCCAAGGAAGACTGAAATAATTGCTGGTGGTGCTTCGTTTGCACCAAGTCTGTGGTCATTGCCTGGATTTGCTGCAGAAAGTCTTAACAGGTCTGCATGTAAATCTACTGCTTTTAAGATAGCAGATAAGAATAATAAGAATTGAACATTCTCATGTGGTGTCTTGCCTGGATCTAATAAGTTCTTTCCAGTATTGGTTACGATAGACCAGTTATCATGCTTGCCAGAACCATTTACTCCTGCAAATGGCTTCTCATGAAGAAGGCAAGCAAGTCCATGACGAATCGCAACCTTTTTCATAATATCCATAATTAACTGATTATGATCGGTAGCGATATTTGCTGTAGTATAAATAGGTGCAATCTCATGCTGCGCTGGAGCCGCCTCATTATGCTGGGTTTTAGCTAAGATACCAAGCTTCCAAAGTTCCACATTCAGTTCCTTCATAAAGGAAGCAATTCTTTCTCTAATGGAGCCAAAATAATGATCGTCAAGCTCCTGTCCTTTTGGCGGCATAGCACCGAATAAGGTACGGCCCGTAAATACTAAGTCATCTCTTTTTAAGTAATTTTCTCTATCTACTAAAAAGTATTCCTGCTCTGCTCCAACGGAACAGGATACACTTGTTACATCACTATGACCAAATAAATTACAGATACGAACTGCATGTTTGCTTATGGCTTCCATCGAACGAAGTAATGGAGTTTTTTTATCAAGTGCTTCGCCGGTATATGCACAAAATGCAGTTGGAATACATAAAGTAACACCTGCTGCGTCTTCCTTTAAGAATGCTGGCGACGTACAATCCCAAGCAGTATAACCTCTCGCCTCAAAAGTTGCTCTTAATCCACCGGATGGGAAGGAAGAAGCATCTGGTTCACCCTTAATTAACTCTTTTCCTGAGAACTCCATTAATATCTTTCCTGATGGAGCTGGGGATATAAAAGAATCATGCTTTTCAGCAGTAATTCCTGTCATCGGCTGGAACCAATGAGTATAATGTGTTGCACCCCTATCAATCGCCCAGTCCTTCATCGCATTGGCTACGATTTCAGCAACCTGTGGATCCAAATCCTCACCATTTTTAATGGTCTTTTTTAATGCCTCAAAAGTTCTCTTTGGCAAACTTTCCATCATGGTAGCTTCATCAAATACGTCGATACCGAAAATATCAGTTAATTTCTCCGCCATAAATCTTATCTCCTTCTAAAATGATATTAGTTATCTCTCAGAAAATCCCTCTCAAATTACATTCAGTTACCATTAAAGCACATACAAAATCAAAAAACAACTTTACTTTCCTAGCATCCGACATTTTTATAAAAAAGGGTGCTCTCACTATTAGGAGAACACCCTTGCTCTAAGAACTTTTTCTTATTAATAAAATATCACGTTTATAGACAAATGCCAAGTATTTTTTTATAAAACTCATAAATTTTCTGTTTTACCAAAAAATACGTTATCTCATCTTTTCAAATTATGCAATAGTAACAGAACCTATTCTATACTTATAAGTAAGGATTCTCTTTGCTATTTTTTTTACTTATTAATCACTTTTTACTTTGCTTTCTATCATTCAAAACATTAATATCTACATGATTAAATGGTATTGTAAATCCTTTCTCATCAAACATGTATTTTATTATCTCAAGGAGTTCACCTTTTAGAGCAAAACAATTCTCCGTATTAACCCATACACGCATTGAAATCTCAACTGCATCTTTTCCATAAGCACTTACAAAGAGATCAACTGGTCGATCATCTAAAATCTTTTCATTCCTTTGACTTATTAGAAATAGCTCCTGTTTTACCGATTTAATGTCATCCTCATAACCAATTGGAATAATTAAATCCAAACGCCTGATTGGTTCATTCGTAGCATTGGTAATTTCACTGTTAGCCAGGGCTCCATTTGGTAAAACAACTAATTTATTATCTGTAGTTAATATTTTGGTATAAAAAATATCGATTGCTATTACAGTACCTTCATTTCCCTTTGCAATAATAAAATCACCAACGCGGAATGGCTTTAATATCAGTATAAGCACTCCACCTGCAAAATTGGATAAACTTCCTTGTAATGCCAAGCCAATTGTCAAACCAACAGAACCTAGTAAGGCGACAAAGGATGTTGTTGGCAATCCAAGAATTGCTGCAATCGTTATTATAAGCAAACCATAGCATAAAGCTTTCAACACAGAGATAAGAAAGTTAGATACACCAACATCCATTTTAGCTCGTTCAAATGCTTTTTTTATGATTTTAATTAAGACATTCATAAGTTTCTTACCTACAAAATAGACAAAAAACGATATTAAAATCAAAAATAAGAAATGCAATGCCTTAGGCCAAAAATCATCCCATATTGTAGAGACTTTTGACATAAATTTGTTTAATTCTAAATCTTCTATGAGATCTTCTTTTATAATAGCGTTCTGTGTTAGTAAAACTAATTTATTCATCTATAACCTCATTTCTGCGCTGCTCTTTAAATATTCGATTTCGTTGTACGTATTTGCTTAGTTTTTTGTATGAATACGTTCTGAAATAGTAAATACTGCCATTCCAAGTGGTGGTAGCGTTATCTTAATCGCTTGCTTTCTACCATCAACTTCTTTTGCTATAGCATTCTTCACTCTTTTATTCACATAACCTTTCCCGCCATATACGAAATCATCACTATTTAATATCTCTTTGTATTTTCCCATACAAGGAACCGCAGCATAGTATTCCTCATAAACCACCGGAGTGAAATTAAGTATAACAAAGAGGTGTTCTTCTTGCTTTTTATTCGTACGAACAAAACTAATAATACTATGATCTGCATCCATACTATTGATCCATTCAAATCCATCCGCAAGATGATCTGTCTCATTAAGGGCGGAATTCTCACGATAAAGTTTATGAAGATTTTTTACATACTCTCTAAGCGCTGCATTTTCTTTTCGCTTAAGAAGATCCCAATCTAAACTTTTATCTTCATTCCATTCCGAAAATTGACCGAACTCCTGTCCCATAAATAGTAGTTTCTTTCCAGGATGCGTCATCATAAACCCATATGCTGCACGAAGATTGGCAAACTTATCATTAAGCTCACCTGGCATCTTTTGAATCATAGAGCCTTTTTCATGTACAACTTCATCATGAGATAACACTAAGACAAAATTCTCACTATATGCATAAACCATGCTAAAAGTTAGGGCATTATGACAACCTTTTCGAAATAATGGGTCCTGTTTCATATAGTTGGTAAAATCATTCATCCAACCCATATTCCACTTAAAGTCAAAGCCAAGACCACCTTCATTTAGGTCACCTGTCACCATTGGCCAGGCAGTAGATTCTTCTGCAATAATTATTGTACCATCTTTTCTTTTTTTAACAATCGAATTAAGATGTTTTAACATCTCAATGGCTTCTAGATTCTCATATCCACCATACTCATTTGGTATCCACTCTCCATCATTTTTACCATAGTTAAGATATAACATGGAAGCAACTGCATCCATTCGAATTCCATCAACATGATATTCCTCTAACCAAAACAAAGCATTGGCAATAAGAAAATTAGATACCTGCTGGCAGCCATAATTAAAAATAAGAGTTCCCCAGTGTGGGTGTGCACCTTTTTTTGGGTCTTTATGTTCGTATAAGCATGTGCCATCAAAATTAGATAGACCATATGTATCCCTTGGAAAATGTGCTGGCACCCAGTCAAGTATGACACCGATTCCCTCCTGATGCATATAGTTCATAAAATATTTAAAATCATCTGGTGTTCCATACCTTGAGGTCGTAGCATAATACCCCGTAACCTGATACCCCCATGAAGCATCAAGTGGGTGCTCCATAATTGGCATTATTTCGATATGTGTATACCCGATTTCTTTTATATAAGACGCCAGCATTGGCGCAAGTTCTCTATAATTATAAAAGCTTCCGTTCTCTTCGGTTGGTTTTTTAAAGGAGCCTAAGTGCAACTCATAGATGCTCATTGGTTCTTCTTTTACTTTTGCCTTCTTCCTTTTGGCTAGCCACGCTTTGTCTTCCCAAGGATATTTCTTTCTTTCATAAACGATGGAAGCATTGTTTGGCCGTACCTCTGCATAAAAAGCATAGGGATCGGACTTTAAGAAGGTTAGCCCTCCCTTTGCCTTTATTTCAAACTTATAAAGTTCTCCGTGATTCACCCCTGGTATAAAAAGTTCAAAAATTCCTGAATTAGAATGTCTTCTCATTGGATGCTTTCTACCATCCCAAAGATTAAAGTTTCCAACTACACTAACGCGAATTGCCATAGGTGCCCAAACAGCGAATAAAGTTCCTTTCACACCATGGACTGTTTTTACATGTGCTCCCAAACATTCATAAATCTTATAATGGATTCCTTGTCTAAAGCTTTCACAATCCTCCTTATTTATCATCGGAGGATAAGAATATGGATCAACTACCTTTTCAGTATTACCATTCGGATAGGTAGCAACTAGTTCATATTTTGGTATTTCCTTTTGTGGAAGAAGTACAGAATAGAAACCAGCTTCATCCATCTGCTCCATCTTATATTGCTCATTATTATTAGACTGTAGGTTAATTTTCACCTCACAAGCATTCGGAAAAAAGCAATGAATCACTACACCCTTCTCCGTCTTATGCGGTCCTAGAATTTCATGTGGATTATCGTGTTCTGAATATACAATCGCTTCAACTGCTTCCCAATTCATCATTTGGTATAATGTATCATTCATACGCTATCACTGGCAGAATAACTTATCTAAATCTACCTTTTCCTTTCTAGAATTTTTCTTCTAGTTAAAGCGGATATTCGCAATCCGCTTACGCTACTTACTCTACCTCATTGCCACTACGTGGCATTTCAGGCAAGTCCTTACCTCCGTTTAAAGAAGCGGAGGACTTCCTTTATGAGGTTAAATATAAAGCAAGCTCATCGTTACTTATAACATAACAATGGCTTGCTTATCCCATACGAGTCTATGAAAGGTAATTGCAATACTGAAAATCTATTCCCAGTACCATAAGTCCTTTCCTGTTTCTTCTTCTGTTCCTTCCGGCTTTGGCATGTATTTTTTAAAAACACGTTCTATTAAGAAGGAACATACCAAACAGCATAATGCTGGTGCAATAAAAATCGCTGGATAGATTACATATACTGCTAATCCAAATACAGCAATCACAATTGCCAGTAAAAATGTAGTAGGAAAGTGCTTCATAGCAATAATAAATGAAGTTTTAAATAACCCTTTTAAATTTAGTGTAAATCTTGATAAAATAGGGAAGATAAAAATTAAGATAAATACCAATATTGTTGTAATTGCAACAAATCCAGCAATTAACAAGGATCCATAACTTTTACCTTCCTCTAACATAATTTTGGAATAGGAAAAGTCAATGTACATGATATAGCTTAATACAAAGAATATAATCGTTGTTATAGTACCTAATTTTATATTATCTTTAAATGAATGGAAAAATTCTCTTGTCACATACCCACGTTCTCGACGAATTACTTTTACTACACTATAGTACAAGGCAGTCGTGGCCGGCCCGATTAACACAAGCGTCATGGAGCATAGCACCCAGATAATACTGAGGAGAATCATATCCCATACTTTTCCCATGATTGTAAAAAATGCATTGTCCATATTAAAAAAATTACTCATTATTTCCTCCTAAATATTACTTGTCACTTAAATTTTTATCTGCTAATAAGCAATGGTAATCTATTTTAAATGTGTGAAGCAATCAGCCTAAGATTACCTGTCAACTGATATGTACCATAATCTGACGGAATAATAAAATGGTCTCCTTTTTGAATTGGGGTTCCATCTATCTCTCCACTTCCCTCAATTATACTAATCAGTGTAAATGGTTTATCCTGTGTAAATTCTTGTTTTCCGAAAATTTCAACTTTATACACAGTATAATATGGACATGTTACAAGATGTTCTTTCGTCGCATTTGGGTACTCAGTTTTAATATGATTTGTTTGTACATCGATATGAGGACAACGGATAACATCAACGCTCTTGCTAAGATGTAATTCTCTTGGTTTTCCATTCTGTAATCGACCATAATCATATAGTCGGTACGTAATATCACTATTTTGTTGTGTTTCTAAAATCAAGGTTCCTTTTTTTATAGCATGAACTGTTCCGGGCTCAATTTGAAAGAAATCACCTTTCTTAATTGGAAGAATTCGAATTAAGTCCGTCCAAGCATTCTTCTTAATCATTTCCCGTAAATCATCTGTACTATTTGCATTATGACCTATCACAATTTCAGCATCTTCATCACAATCAAGAATATACCAGCATTCTGTTTTTCCTAATGCTCCGTTCTCATTTTTCTTTGCATAGGTATCATCTGGATGAACCTGGATGCTTAGATCATCCTTTGCATCGATTATCTTAACTAACAGTGGAAATTCTTCTTCGGTTACGTTCCCAAATATTTCTCTATGCTCCGACCATAGTTTACTTAATGTATAGCCCTTATAGAATCCATTTATAATCTCACAATCACCATTCTGATGTGCACTGATTGCCCAGCACTCTCCGGTGTTATTACTTGGAATTTTATAATGAAAATCAGTTTTTAATCTCGTACCACCCCATATCATCTCTTTAAAAACTGGTTTTAAAAACAATATCTCCCTCATAGCTTCCTCCACTGCTTTTTTTACATTATAACATCAAACAAGCTATATTTAAATACTAATCCTACATTTTATACACATTTAATAAAAGCCAAAAAACGTTACAATATCTTATGTTTTATGAATGAAAATATTTAGATATTTTGACTAAATTACAGCTCCATGATATAATCTTAACGTAATCAAAAACGTAAAAATCGAAAGGGGTCTTTCCTTTATATGATACATGTTACAATTGAAGATATTTCTCTAGATTTTATTACCGACCCAGAAGTTTTTTCACCATCCTTTGCGGATCGTGGAACTTTGGCTATGCTATCTTACGTAACATTCGACCAATCTGATACCTTACTAGACCTTGGCTGTGGATATGGCTTAGTTGGCATCTATGCCAGTAAAGTACTATCACCCGCAAAAGTAACCATGTGTGACATCTCAGAAAAGGCTGTTGAACTTAGTAAGAAAAATGCTGAAAAAAATCAAGTACTGGATGGTCTCACTATTTTACAAAGTGATGGATTTCGTAATCTTCCAATAGAGGAATACTCTCTTATTCTATCGAATCCACCATATCATGTTGATTTTTCTGTTCCAAAACATTTTATTGAGGAGAGTTATCGCAGACTTATCATGGGTGGTAAGCTCTATATGGTAACAAAGCGTAAGGACTGGTATAAGAATAAAATTATCTCTGTCTTTGGTGGTATAGAGATTCATGAAAAGGATGGTTATTACATCTTTATTGCTCAAAAGCGCCAAAAGGAGAAAAAGCTAGCTAACGTAAAAAAGGAAAACGGTCTTAGTAAAAAACTAGCTCGTAAAATGAAGACAAAACAGCACTAAAGTCATGAGGTATAATAAAATCTCAAGTCTAGTAAATGAGTAAGTATAATAAGAAATACTCAGATTAGTTATTAACATAATAAGTTGATAACTTATATGACGCTAACATAATGAGAGCTAACATAATGAGAGCTAACATAATGAGAGCTAACATAATGAGAGAGAATCACAAAGTAAACTTTTCCCTTTGTGATTCTCTCTTATTTCATATAAGGAAAACGCCGATGCATGCATTTACCTATCTTCCAATAACCAATTTTTCTACAACAATTCTTTCATGCTTTTTATAATATTTTAGCGCTTTTAATATAACTCACCCTTTATTCAAACTGAGACGCATATAAACGATAATAAAATCCTCGCTTCTTCATAAGATCGGAATGAGTCCCCTGTTCTACGACATTCCCCTCATTTACAACTAAGATATTATCTGCACTTTGAATTGTAGATAAGCGGTGGGCAATAACAAAACAAGTCTTATCTGCCATTAAGTTTCTCATTGCTTTTTGAATTTGAATCTCTGTTCTTGTATCAACGTTAGATGTGGCTTCATCAAGAATTAGCATCTTAGCATCTAACAGCATCGCTCTAGCAATCGTTAATAACTGCTTTTGACCTTTTGAGATATTCATACCGTCTTCATTTAATACGGTATCATATCCTAATGGCAAATTCTTAATATAGGAATGTATCCTGGCTGCTTTCGCCGCTGCAACAACTTCCTCCATCGTAGCATCTTTTTTCCCATAGGCAATATTTTCATATATCGTTCCACCAAATATCCAGGTGTCTTGCAACACCATAGCATAGGCTTTACGTAAACTTTCCCTTGTCAAATCTTTAATCTCATTGTCATCAATATAGATAGCACCTTCATTCACGTCATAAAATCGCATCAAAAGATTGATAATCGTTGTCTTACCAGCTCCCGTTGGGCCTACAATTGCAATTAAGTTGCCTTCTTTTGCATTCAGATTGAGGTTCTTGATAATTGTTTTTTCTTTTGTATAACCAAATGATACATTTTCAATTGCAACCTTCCCCTTAACATTTTGAAGCTCTTTTGCCTGATAAGCATCCGCTACTTCAGAAGGTTCATGTAACACACGAAATACCCTTTCTGCTGCCGCTAATGAAGACTGAATCTCACTTATAATATTAGCCGCTTCATTGATCGGACCAGAAAATTTTCTCGAATACAAAACAAAAGATGAGATATCACCAAGGGTTAGTTTATTGTATAAAAATAAGACAGAACCTACGACAGTAACGAAGGTGAGTGAAATGTTATTTATAAAGTTAACTGTAGGTCCTACGATACTGCCGTAATAATCCGCTTGATAGTACGCCTCAACCGCTTCTTCATTAATTTGATCAAACTTATCCAGTACAACCTCTTCTCCTGCATACGCTTTTATCGATCGTAGGCCGGATACCATCTCTTCTACAAAACCATTCATTTGACCAAGCTTTTCTGATCGCTTTCGAAATAATGGTCTTGTTTTATTCGCCATATATTTTGTATAAATGATAGACATTGGGATTGTAATTAACATTACAAGTACCAGGCTTGGTGAAATAATTATCATCATAACCAAAGAGCCAACAACTGTTATAATACTTGCAAAAATCTGTACCAAATCGGTTGAAAGTGAAGTATTAATTACATCAATGTCGTATGAAATTCGACTTATAATATCTCCTGCGAGATGTTGATCAAAAAATCCAACCGGTAATTCCATCAACTTATCAAAAACATCATTTCTCATTTTCTTTACAATTCTTTGGCTTAACCGAATCATCAAAATCGATAATAGATAAGACAATATAGAGGAAACAATGTAAAAACCTATCATAAGAATGGCATACCTTAGTACCCCTTTGATTGGTACTTTGCCAACCCCAAGTTCAATTAAGTCGATTGCCTTACCAGAGAGCATTGGGCCAATTAGCGCAAAAAGGTTACTAGCCATTGCAAGTAAAATCGCACCCGATAGCATCCACCAATAGGTTTTCAGATATCCCCATAATCCTTGTAAAACTTTACTAGTATTTTTGGGTCTGTCTACAGTATTTACTACTTTTTCTGCTACACTTTCCTTTTTCCCTTTTCTAGCTTGAAACATATCCTTTGCCAAGACTGTCCCTCTTTTCTTTTTCAGTATTTAATGTCTATTCCATGCTACCCATCTGAGATTCATAAATCTCATGATAAACCTCGCAGCGTTCCAATAATTCTTCGTGAGTTCCATACCCTAACATCTCTCCATCTTCAAGAACAAGGATATGATCAGACTGCATAATAGAACTTATCCTTTGAGCAATCAATATAATTGTGGTATCTTGATAATTATTACGAATTGCCTGACGAAGCATAGCATCCGTTTTATAATCAAGTGCGGAGGAAGAATCGTCAAGTATTAAAAACTTAGGATAATTTGCAAGAGCCCTTGAGATATATAATCTCTGCTTTTGACCTCCACTTAAGTTACCACCTTTGATTGCTGCTTCATAAGAAAAGTCATTCTCTTTCTCCATGATAAAATCATAGGCACAAGCATCTTTTGATGCTGCTATTACCTGCTCCCTCGAAAGATTACGTCCAAAAGAAATATTCTCAAAGATGGTATCCGCAAAAATAATATCGTTCTGGAACGCTACACCAAAATTCTCTCTAAGTTCTCTTAATGGTATCGATCGTATGTCTTTTCCTTCAATGATAATCTGCCCCTCTGTAGCATCATAAAAACGCATCAATAACTGAATCAGTGTAGTTTTTCCACTACCAGTAGCACCAATAATTCCAAGACTTTCTCCCTTTTTTAACTGAAAACTTATATTCTTTAGGCTTAATTTTTCCTCATCATTTTCATAACTAAAGGATACATCATCAAATGCTAAATACTTTTCTTCCTGCTCTTTCGAAACTTCAACTGGAGTAACAATTAGCTCCTCGTTTGCATCTAAAACTTCTTTAAGACGTTTTGCAGATGCACTTGCTTTTGAGTAATTTATAAAAAGTCTGGTGACCATCATCATGGCATTTAATATCATCGTAAAATAGGATAAGAAAGCAACTATCTTACCTGGTTGTGTAACCCCTGAATTCACACGAAATGCACCAACAATGACTACGATAGCGAGTCCAATATTTAGCAATAAATTCATGATAGGACTTGAGAAAGCCATAATACTAGCTGCTTTAATTTCATTACTAATTACCTCATCATTTACGTGACGAAATCTCTGTTTTTCATATTCAGTTTTACTTAATGCCTTAATAACACGTATTCCGGAAATATTCTCTCGAATTGTTTGAACCATCTTATCTACTGATGCTTGTACCTTTGTATACAATGGGATACCCCTTTTAGAAATTAGGTAAACAAGCAAGCCTAGTAGTGGAAGAATTGCAATTAAGATAAGAGTTAATATGGGATCTAATGTTGCTGTTAATACAATACCACCAACTAGAATAATTGGTGCACGTACTCCCAATCGTTGCATCATTCCTATCACCTGATGCACATTATATGTATCAGTAGTCATTCTGGATATCAGAGATGGTACTGTAAATTTATCCACTTGTGCACCAGATAAGTTTGTGATACGTTCAAACGTGTCATGTCTTATGGTCTCTACGCTATTTCTAGCTACTTTCGATGCCATTCGATTCGCAATAATATTTAACACTCTAGCTGCAATGGATAATAGAACCATAATCCCGCCCCATAACAGGATATACGACACCTTACCAAAAGGTATGACATCATCCAAGATATATGCTAATACCCATGGTAGACCTAAGTCGGCAAATGTCCCAGCAATTTTAATAATTAACCCAAAAATCATCTGCCTATAATAAGGTTTTAAGTAATGAAATACTCTGTCCATGTTTACCTCCATAATTGCGTATGTCTTTTGCTTTTCATGATTACTTGTCTTTTGTTTATCAATAATTTAGAAGAACACTCAGCGCGTAGGTGGTGAGATGAATTCTACGCCAATTGACGTAAAAGACTTAACTATTTAACTTTGCTGATTTAAGTGGTGGGAGCGTTCACTCCTATAGTTACATTATATATGTTTTACAAGTTAGTTTAAAGTTCTAAACGAAAAAATGCACCACAGAATTTTCCATGGTGCAATCCTATACTTTATTTATCTCCTCGAAACTCAATGGTACCATCTTCTGCATTCATACTATCTACAATTGCTAATGATTCCAAATGAATTCCCATTTCACGAATAATTTCACCACCAGATTGAAATCCTTTTTCAATTACGATTCCTATTCCTTCAACCGAAGCGCCAGAGCTAATTACAAGATCTATAAGACCTACTAAAGCGCAGCCATTTGCCAAAAAATCATCAATGATTAAAACTCGATCAGTTGGTTTTAAAAACTTCTTTGATACTATAACATCATATGTTTTCTTATGTGTAAATGACTCTATTTTTGTAGTAAAAACTTCACCTTCAATGTTGATGCTTTGTGCTTTCTTTGCAAATACAACTGGAACATTAAAATACTGTGCCACAATACATGCGATACCAATACCGGATGCCTCTATCGTTAAAATCTTAGTAATTTTCTCTTTCTCAAATAATCTCTTAAACTCTTTTCCTATCTCATTGATTAACTCAATGTCCATCTGATGATTTAAGAAGGAATCCACTTTTAGTACATTACCTTGTTTTACGATACCATCTTTTCTTATTCTATCTTTTAATAACTGCATTTTAAAATCCTTTCCAAACATCCTTATGTAATGTGTAACTTTTGTCGCACTCTTATATGATTATACACATTTATTTTCTTTTATTCAATTGATTTTTCTTCTAATCACATGGTAATATCATGATTTCGTCGTGATTATTATCGTATAAACACTATATCTGCTTCATAAAACAAGAAAAAGCACGCTTTGCGTACTTTTCTTTGCATAAATAGAAAGTAGAAATTAGATATCCTATGTTTCACTTGCTTAATATAGGATATCTAATTTACCCCTTTTTATAACTATTAAGGCTAACTTACAGTATCCTCTTACTTTTGGTAGAAAATATTTCACTGTTTTATAAACAAGTTTTCCTTAGTATAAGCTCTAAATTAAATAACACGTACCTTTAATACACCATCGATTGCTTCTAATTCTTTTACAAATTCCTCAGTCACCACAGTACATAAATCGAGTACAGTGTAAGCATAATCACCCCTACTCTTATTTGCCAAATTCTCTATGTTAAGATTCTTAGAGGAAAATACAGTTGTAAATTGAGCAAGCATGTTTGGTTTGTTTTTATGGCAAATCGTTACACGAGTACCATTCTGACATACACCAGCATCAAGACTTGGATAATTTACGGAGTTCACAATGTTACCATTTTCGATGTAGTCACGAAGTTGCTTCACTGCCATAATTGCACAGTTATCTTCTGATTCTTCTGTGGAAGCACCAAGATGAGGAATTGCAATTACTCCTTCCATTCCAGCTGTCTTAGCATTAGGGAAATCAGTGACATACTTCTTTACCTTACCAGACTTTAGTGCCTCTTTCATTGCATCATCATCCACCAAAAGGTCACGAGCAAAGTTAAGGATTACAACACCATCTTTCATCATTGCTAAGGTGTCTTTATTAATCATCTTATTTGTGTCATCAAGTAATGGCACATGTACTGTAACATAATCACACTCTTTAAATATTTCTTCTCTCGTCTTTACATACTTAATATCACGGGATAAGTTCCAAGCATGTTCCACAGAAATATATGGATCACATCCAAATACCTCCATACCAAGTCTATTAGCTGCATTAGCTACAAGAACACCAATTGCTCCAAGACCGATAACCCCTAGTTTTTTCCCTTGAATTTCAGTTCCAGAGAATTTTGCTTTCCCTTTTTCTACAAGTTTTGCTACACTTTCATCCTCTTTTACTGTCTGTACCCAGTTGATACCACCTGTGATATCACGGGCTGCTAATAGCATACCAGCTACAACTAATTCTTTTACACCATTTGCATTCGCTCCTGGTGTATTAAATACAACAATACCCTGCTCTGCACATTTATCTAATGGAATATTATTTACACCTGCGCCTGCACGGGCAATTGCTTTTAGGTTGGCAGAAAACTCCATCTCATGCATCGCTGCACTACGAACTAATACGGCTTCTGCTTCCTCAAATACATCGGTTTTTACATAATTATCATCAAAAATATTAAGTCCAATTGGTGCTATCGGATTTAAACAATTATATTTTGTCATATTAATAACCATACCTTTCTTTTTAAGAATTCTTTTCCTCGAATTCCTTCATGAATGTTACAAGTTTCTCTACTCCTTCGATTGGCATTGCATTGTAGATACTTGCTCTCATACCACCAACCGTTCTGTGTCCTTTTAAGTTTACAAAACCTGCGGCTTTTGCTTCTTTCACAAACTTTGCATCCAATTCTTCAGAACCAGTTACAAATGGAACATTCATTAAAGAACGGTCCTCTTTCACAACAGTTCCCTTAAACATCTTGCTCTGATCAAGGAAATCAT
>NZ_DAMADT010000040.1:35838-38218 GCF_031997925.1 Lachnoclostridium sp.
ATAAAATCTGTGCTTTCTTCTCATTATGAACCTTCATTGCCTCAAGGCCGCCCATTTTCTTAAGCCACTTAAATACTTTCCCACAGATGTAAATACCATATGCAGGTGGTGTATTATACATAGATTGGTTATCAACATGGATTTTATATTGGAACATCGTAGGTGTTCCTGGTAGGGTCTCCTCTGTAATTAAGTCTTCACGAATAATTACAATAACAACGCCAGCTGGTCCAATATTCTTCTGAACACCACCATAGATTAAACCATACTTCGTAACATCTACTGGCTCTGATAAAAAGCAAGATGATACGTCAGCTACCAATGTTTTTCCTTTGGTATTTGGAAGTGTCTTAAACTTTGTTCCATATATAGTATTGTTCTCACATATGTAAACATAGTCAGCATTCTCACTAATAGGAAGATCGGAACAATCTGGAATATAGGAAAATGTCTTATCAGCAGAAGAAGCAACCGCATTTGCTGTACCATATAATTTTGCTTCCTGATAAGCTTTCTTAGCCCATTGCCCCGTAATAATATAATCTGCTACTTTATTTTTCATTAAATTCATTGGTATCATAGCAAATTGTGAAGAAGCACCACCCTGTAAGAAAAGCACCTTATAGTTTTCTGGAATATTCATTAAATCACGTAAATCTTGTTCAGCAGTATTTATGATTGCTTCATAATCCTTAGAACGATGGCTCATCTCCATAACAGACATCCCTGTTCCGTTATAATCAAGCATCTCTTCTGCGGCTTCTTTTAACACCTCTTCTGGTAAAACAGCTGGTCCAGCTGAAAAATTATAAACTCTACCCATTTGAAAATCCTCCTTAATCCTACGACACATTATCCTAACACTTTGGCGAAAGTCTACTTCTTTATCACAACTTCTAATAAGTCATGCTATGACACATGCTTTATGCCTAGAACAATTTGTGATAAAGATTCTTTTAACCTATTATCAGCCATTCAAAGCTTTGCTATTGTTATACTGCATCACTTTAATACACTACATTATAAGACTATGTCAAATTTTAGTCAATAACTTTATCTGAAATCTTGTAGCCTTGATATAAAATCAATGGTATATCAAGAAGCTCTACAAAGTCTTCCTGATATACCATTTTTTAATTATAACATATTTTAATTTTAATGCTATCTATTTTATAGGATATCTTACTATAACATTTATTGGTAGATTCAATATAAAGCCTATCACACCTTACAGTAATTACTTAATTTATTCTACTGTAAAAGGAATCTCTATTTTAAGTACACTACGCGCATCCTCCCCCAATCCAAATCTTATTACTCGATGTTCTTGGTAAAATTACTTGCATTAATTATGGGACCTTCGTTAATAATCTGAACTCTTTCCCCTTTGACTTGCAAACGTATTTGTAACCTAGTTAAAAAAACTAAGGCATATCAAAGATCTGCAAAGCCTTTTTGATATACCTTTTTTTAATCTTACTATATAATTTTTAATACTAATTATTAAAGTTTTACCCATACATAAACCCAGATAGTTATTTGCTTTATTATTAAATACTAATCGAAATTATGATTCTTATAATATTCTAATACCTATTAACCCGAAAGTAATTCCCGATAATATCCCTGCTAACACATCGGATGGAAAATGTACAAATAAATATACCCTTGAAATTGCTATCAGAGTTGCTAATACCAGTGCAATACTTCCAAATCTTAAGTCATAAGCTACAATTGACATCGCACATGCAAATGAAGTCGCAGCATGACCAGATGGAAACGAGGATCCAATTGGCCTTTTAATTAACATTTTAATATCTTTATATTTATCACAGGGACGCTTTCTCATGCAAAGAGACTTTATAATAAGATTGTTACCGATTATAGTTAACAGTAGCGATAGCAATATTCCTTTCGTTATTTGGCGTTCCTTAGAAATCCAATAATACAGAGAAAACACGATCCATATCTTAGAACAGTTCCCTAGGGAAGTAATAAAACACATAAACCAATCCATAGCATTACTGCGTTTTTTAAACAACTGAAATAAAAGTTTCTCGTCGATTCTAGCGCAAGTCTTCATACCAATCTCCTGTTCTTAAAAAGTATCTATTAACTATACATGATTTCTATATGAAATCAATCAATTATACGTTAACTTTAGGTAAAAATTATGTAAAGATTTATCCACAACTCAATCAAAAAAAGAAACTGTTATCCACAGTTCCCTCTGATTTATCCGTAGTAATGTTAATCTTAAATAAAAAATAGCAAAAAACAAGAAATCTTCTTATTTTTTACTATTAAAACTTCTATTTTCTTTAATTACTTCACATTGAATTTTTTTAAACAAACCTTTTAGGTTAAGCCCTCGACCTAT
>NZ_DAMADT010000041.1:0-37502 GCF_031997925.1 Lachnoclostridium sp.
ACCATTATTTGGTCTTCTATCTCCGTAGTTTCCTTGACCCCCAGGTCTGTCACCATTATTTGGTCTTCTATCTCCGTAGTTTCCTTGACCCCCAGGTCTGTCACCACTATTTGGTCTTCTGTCTCCGTAGTTTCCTTGACCCCCAGGTCTTCTGTCTCCGTAATTCTGACCCCCAGGTCTGTCACCATTGTATGGTCTTCTATCTCCAGAATTTTGACCCCCAGGTCTTCTATCTCCGTAGCTTCCCTGACCCTGTGGTCTTCTATCTCCAGAATTTGTTGAAGTCTGTGCTCCTTCTCCGTTGTTTCCCTGTGGTCTTCTATCCGTATGTTGGTATTTTTTTTCACCAACGGATTGTTTGTTATCACCATTCTCGGTGTTTCCTGTTGTTGTTTGCTGTTCGCTCATATTTTTTCTCTCTCCCTGCGCTGTCATTGGTCGTTGTTTTTGCACCACTGGCTCTGAAGGAGTCTGCTCTGCCTTTGCCGTAACGCTGTTAGTTTTTTCTGGTTTTTCCACTCTTGATGCCTTTCCACTATCTATAGATTTTGGCTCTGATTTACTTACTGAACCTTTAAATTTTCCTCGGACCAAATCAATTTCTTTTTCTTCAATGCTATTGCGATAACTTTTTACCTCAGACCCTTTTGACTGTAAAAAGTTAACAATCTCATTGTTGTCTACTCCTAACTCTTTGGCTAATTCATGGATTTTTAGTTTTGCCATATATTACTACCTCCGCTTATAGGTTCTCAATATCGATTCATCATTTCGAACTCTCCTGATTCAAATATTTTTCTATGCTTCTTGCCATTCCTTGGTCATTAATACTTAAGGATGCGCGAAATTCTTTTCCTATCGCGTGTCCAAGATCAGTCTTTTCACCGAAGATATAGATCGGCACATCGTAGAAGGTACACATATTGCGAAACATTTTTTTCGTATTTTCAGAAGCATCTTCCGCTACTATGACCACGCACGCCTTCCCCTCTTTTACCGCCTTTTCGGTAGAAAATTCTCCACTTGCCACATATCCTGCTTTGGTTGCCAATCCAAGTAACGACATAACTCGTTTCTTCGTGGCTGCTGCCTTTTGTTGCATTTCGTCATTCATCTGCAATCTCACTCAACTCACTTTCCAATTGTTCATATACCTCTTTTGGAATCGCAGTTTTTAAGGATCTCTCAAGCCCTTTGCTTTTGATGGCTTTTCTAAGACATTCCAATGAGTTGCATATGTATGCGCCTCTACCGTTTTTCTTTCCAGTTGTATCAAGTACAATCGTATCTTCAGGTGTCTTTAACACTCGAATCATCTCTTTTTTACTTTTCATTTCTCCACAACCGGTACACTTACGTAATGGAATTTTTCTTGTATTCATATCGTCATCTACCTCTCAGGGAAACTCTACTCCTCGTAGTAACTACCATATACCTGTGATTCGCTCTTGATATCTATCTTGTATCCGGTTAATCTTGCAGCGAGTCTAGCATTTTGTCCCTGTCTTCCAATTGCTAAAGATAACTGATAATCTGGTACGATAACCTTAGCACTCATTTCTTCTGCACTAACATCCACTGAAACAACCTTCGCTGGACTTAATGCATTCTCTATTAATTCTGCAGGATCATCACTCCAGTTAACAATATCAATTTTTTCGCCGCCAAGTTCATTCACAATGGCATTTACTCTAGCACCATTTAAACCTACACAAGCTCCAACTGGATCAACGTTAGGGTCGTTACTGGACACTGCCATTTTTGTTCTATCTCCGGCTTCACGGGAAATGCTCTTGATTTCTACAATACCTTCTTTTACCTCTGTAACTTCAGCCTCAAATAATCTCTTTACAAGTTCAGGATGAGTTCTAGAAACTGTAATCTTAGGTCCTTTGGTAGTATCTTTTACTTCAAGCACATAAAGTTTTATACGGTCTGTTGGACGGAAATGCTCTCCCTTAATCTGTTCATTTTCCATAAGTACAGCATCCACTTTACCAAGGTTAATGCTTACGTTATTTCCAACATAACGCTGAACGATACCTGTTACAATATCTTTTTCTCTTCCATAATATTGATTGAATAAAACTTTACGCTCTTCTTCACGAATTTTTTGAACCACTACCTGCTTTGCTTTTTGAGCAGCAATTCGGCCGAAGTTCTTTGGAGTAACTTCTACCTGAGCGATATCACCTAATTCATACTTTCCTTTTGGGAATTTCATTGTAGCTTCAGCCAGACTGATTTCGAGTACAGGATCCTGTACCTGTTCTACTACAACGCGCTCTGCAAAAACGCTGACAGCTCCTGTCGTACGGTCAATATAAACTTTAATATTATCTGCCTTCCCAAAATGATTTTTGCACGCTGCTACTAAAGAATTTTCCATCGCCTCTAATAAGACTTCTTTGCTGATGTCCTTTTCTTTCTCAATCTGATTCAACGCTTCAATTAGTTCCTTGTTCCCTTCCATGTTCTACGATTCCTCCTTATGATTAAAAGTCAAGCGCTAATCTTACCATAGCGATGTCTGCTCGTGCAAACTCCATGGTTGTTCCATCTGCCTGCTCTATTATCAGCTTTTCCTGATCAAAATCCGTTAAAATTCCCTCAAAATCTTTTTGCTTGTTGATTGCCTTATATAGCTTTATTTCAACTTCTTCACCAAGGCTGCGTTTAAAATCCTTGTCTTTTTTAAGTTGTCTACCAAGTCCCGGAGAACTTACTTCAAGAATATAGGCATCCGGAATAAAATCCTTTTCATCAAGCAAATCACTGAATCGTCTGCTGACTACCTCGCAATCGTCTACCGTAATACCGCCTTCCTTATCGATGTAAGCACGTAAATACCAATTACCAACCTCTTTTACATACTCCACATCTACCAATTCGAAATTATTTTCCTCCATAATCGGCGTAAGAAGTTGTTCCGCTTTTAACTCATATTCCTCTCTCTTTGTCATAAAGACACCTCCTTTTTTATTATTACCATATTGCTACTTCTTCATGACAAATGATGTGCTGACTTGGTGCTATGTGGCATAAATGTGGTCCGACTTTACTGGACCGTATAGCAAAAAGTAAGAGTGGACTTTCGCCCACTCCCGTCATTATCATATCATTGCATCGTGCTTATTATATCATTCATTCCAAATTATTGCAAGGACTATTTCAGAACTGTTAGATACGATTAGATTAGGCGGATACTGACTTCTCCTGTATGAATGGTTTCTCTCTTCTTATCTTCGTATTCTACAATCAACCCTCCATTGTCTTCAATTCCAATCGCGATTGCCTTCTTTGGTTCACTATAGCCTAAGATGTTGATTTCCTTTCCAAGTACCATCGAGTTCTCTCGATAATCTTCTAAGAATTCTCTGTTTTCAGAATCCATACAAATTTGTAACACCTGACAGAGAATCTCTGCAATTAGCTGGTTTCTGCTTACTCCATTGGTATCCCCATGATAAAGTGCTCCAGCTACTTCTTTTAACTCAGAAGGAATCTGTTCCGTCTGTATATTAAAATTAATGCCAATTCCAAGAATGATACTGTCAATAAGTCCTGTTTCACAATCTGTGACTGCTTCAGTCAAGATACCACAGACTTTTTTTCCCTCATAATATAAATCATTGACCCACTTAATCTGAGTGTCTTTCTTCGTCACCATTTTAATGGCGCGGTAAACTGCAACCGAAGCGGCTGTTGTTAAATAAATTGCATCCGAAGCAGTAAGTAACGGCTTTAATATAATACTCATGTAGATACCGCTACCTTCCATAGAAACAAAGTTTCTACCACGTCTTCCACGTCCATTCGTCTGCGTATTTGCAACGAAGACACTTCCGTGAGATGCTCCATTTGCAGCGGCTAATTTTGCATCCTGATTGGTAGAACCAGTTACTTCCTTGACCTCTATATTAAGGCTTTCTTGTTCTAAGTTAAGAAAGGTTTTTATGCCCTCTACAGATAATACATCACTGCCTGTAGCTAAGCAATATCCTCTGTTAGGTACTGCTTTAATCTTATATCCCATGGTTTCCAGTGCTTTTATCGATTTCCATACTGCTGCTCTTGACACTTTCAATCTACCTGCAAGCTCTTCTCCCGAAAAAAATTCTCCACGATTTTCTTCTAAGGTTTTTAATACCTCTTGTTTTACTGACATCCAATCCCTCGTTTCATAGCGTTAGTAAGAGTTGTCCTCTATTTATATTTAAGTTGAACTTTAGCTCTACTTAAATATCTTAATTATAGCGAATCTGAAGAATGGATTCAACCATCAGATAACAATATACCATTTGAAGACTTAAGCTAGATAATTTACTAAATAGTTTATTATCTCGAAGCATGTCAGCTATCATCGTAAAGCGATCCCCATGAATCTTTTCAAGCTCTGCTATCATATGGAATTGAGCAGCGATTTGTGGAAATCCTTCTTCTTTTGCTTTCTGAAAAGGTATATCGATTTCTAGCTTGACTTTCTCCGGCAAATGCTCTCATTAAATTACCTTTAGTTTCACTATCTTTAAACTCTACAGACATAAAAATAACCTCCTGTATTCCATACTCATATAAAGTATTACCGAAAATACAGAAGGTTATGTTTTAATTTCAAAACTTGTAAAATTATTGCATGTTTTTATTCAAGATTAGGAAACGTTCGCGTAGCGTATTTTCTCTTGGTATTGAATGAAGTAAAATGTACAGTCAAATGACTAATTAAAACAAAATACCAGTGTCAGTTGCTGCTTTGTAATAAGAAACTAACGGTAAAAAACTTTGTGCAAAGTTTTTGGTTCCTGGTCCAGGTCCAATGACACTGTCTCCCACAATCTTTTTACTTCCACCTAAGATAGCACTTTGGTTATTCGTAGCTAATTCAAACGTCATTAAGCCATAGGTAAGATATTTCTCATCTCCCGTTAACTCGTAACATATTGTTAAGGCTTCTAAGATAATCGTGTTATTACCAAGGCGTTTCAGACTAGGTAGCTCTTTGTAATAGAACAAGCCATTGTCCATATAACAATTCTCGATTAAATCATCTACTGCTCGAATTATCATACCTTTGATATTTTCACTCGGTCTAATACGATAATATCTCATCAAGCTTCCAACAGCTATGGATACCATAAAGACAACTCGAATTGCGGTATTATCTGTATATGGAGAAAGCCAATGTCCATATTCCTTCTCCCAATCTTCAAAATGTCCAACTATCCAGTCACACTTTAAAAGCCAGCGCTCCTCATGAGTTTCCTTATATAGAGCCACTAGGCTTCGCATCGCCCAACCTGTTTCTCTCGCATTAATCTCACCCTTTTGCCTAAACATTGGTGTTTCTAATAGACGTAAGATATTCTCTCCGATTCCGATCGCTGTTTTATATGCTTCTTCATCCCCGGTAAAATGATAATAATCAATTAATCCTTCGACCCATTGATGACTACATACAATTGTACTGTTTAACACGTGGTTATTCGTATGCTCCCATTGACCTCCATAGTATAACGGATTGTCACTATAATGGCATACATCCACATCCATCCAATGTCTTCCTGCCACTAATAAATAGTCTAGGAATCTTCTCGTACCAGTCCTTACATACATAAGTACACAAGCATGAGGGAAATCATATTCATTGTTCGTCCAAACCGGTAATCCGCCCCCACGTCCTTGCGTAGTATAACCTGGATCCGGAGAGTCGCCCCAATTTAACATACCATAGCATCTAGAATGACTATCCGCTTTTGCAATTAAGGAGAGTTCTACTTTTGAAATCTTCTTATCTACAAAGACGTCATGGAATATTCCTGCCTCTCTATATACAGAAGTCTCTAATTGCGGACGGTCTGGCATCTGATAAATCAAACTGCGATTATTTAATTCTTTTAAATCTTCTTCTCTAGAGTGAAAATGAAGCAAGAACTTCTGCTCTCTTGCCATACCAGATTGCATAATAACCTTGGTCGCATTCTCAGGAACCAAACAAAGCTTAATTCCCTGCTTCGATGCCTCTACTGCTTTCGGATAGTTTTGCTGTGCTTGATAAATGGTAGCACAAACACCACCCTCCGATGTGTTATAATCTGCAAACATGGTTCCATAAAAAACCTCCGCAATATGCTCATTTGCTTCATATAATAAATCTTCTGCATCTACTTTCTTTGCTACAGTTTCTCCTTCTTCACTTACCAGATAACTCGTACGGTAATTCGAAGTTGCTACACAGGTACGTGTTACCTCTAATTCATTTTTCGCTTTACCATTTGCAAAGATTTCATACTGTAGAGATTCAATTGGTAAAGTATCTTTTGAAGTGTTAAATAAACGATAGGAAACTTCAATCCATGGTTTTCCTGCATAGGCAGTCAGCTGAACAGTCACTTTATAAGAGTTCTCTATGTAACTATGTTCGCCCACACCCTCCAAGATAACACATACAGGGCCTTCTTCCACTACATGAAACTCATGAAGTTTAAAATCACATGCTCCTGCCTGCTCCACATAAAGTTTTGGTATACCAAACTGGCTTTCTTCAAAAACACTTCCACCACACTTTACTTCCTTTAAAAAACCACCCTGGCCTGTTTTAGTGGTAAAGGTAAGTACACCAGTATCAATCGTATAGTTAGAAGAAACCTTGTCCTTTGTCAAGCACAAAGCATTCGGAGTCTTTTCATTGCTTAAAATTGAATTTTCTTCCTTACTTCCTTTTTTACTTTCTTCGAATTCTGTTCTATCTAGATATAATTCATAGGATGTTCCAAGATTACCTGGCAGATTTGCTAAGAAACGAACAAATAAGAAACGAATGGAGCCATCCTCCCAATAACTTGTAACTTTTGTTTGTGATAAGGTTTCTATTCCGTCTTTTGCAACAACGATACCCTCAATATTTCTTAATTTCCCTTTTGCAATTGGTACCGCAATACTGCAAGGTTCCCAATTACGCTCTTTTAAGTATATCTTCTCAAAGGTTAGTGTAATCATACGCGTGTCCTTCTCCCTTCCAAACAAACAGCATCTTTTGTAGTTTTTCAGCTCACTTTGATACTGAGTCGATACTTTAATTTCTTGTATTATATCACAATAATTCTTTAATGTATGGCAATATTCTTGCTCTTTAACCTTGTTTTTACTGATTTTTTGCTCTTAGTCACTATATAAAAGCCCAATAGTAACACGAGATGCTTTTTGTAATTCGAGATGCAATGTTTGTAACTGACAATTAAATATTGGTAAACGAAACGCCACTTATGTAATCGAAATGCCTGCCATTCTGCTTATTATTCGGAAGAAAATATCTCATTGGGAGTAAAAAAATAGCCTCATGTCAAGTATTACGAATTCTATGAATCCTATATACTTTCCATAAAGCTATCACTTATTTCTCTTCTACTAATTATAACTTCAGTATTATTCCTTATCTATAGATACAGATGCCTCTTTCTTATTCTTATTAATTCGAATAGATTTACCCACAAATAAACCACCTGTTGCAAGTGCTGCCAGGAATATAACCTTAAATGTAGTTCGTAGAAACTCGACTATAAAATTTTCCATAGCTCTACCTCCTTCAATTTAATCTTACGTTAACCAATACTGATTGTATTATACATTAAACCATAAAAAGATGCAAATTGAAAAACGGAAAAACTTTAAAAGAAACACTCGTTATTATCTACTTTATACTTATAATAAACATCAAATCAACGAATTATCTTCTATGAGAAAGCTCTCCAAGAATATCATCCCAGTCAACACCACGTTCTGCCATTAGCACCATCATGTGATAAAGAAAATCCGAGATTTCATATTTTAATTCTTCTGGATTTGGATTTTTGGCAGCAATCACAATTTCTGTAGCCTCTTCTCCGCATTTTTTAAGAATTTTATCAATTCCCTTTTCAAACAAATAATTCGTATAAGAGCCTTCCTTTGGATTCTTTTTACGATCTAATATTACTTGATACACATCCTGTAATACCAAGAGAGGATTCGACTCTTCATACTCCTTTTTTACTAACTCTTGAAAGAAACAAGTTGTATTTCCAGTATGGCAAGCTGGACCTTGTGGTTGAACCATTGCTAATATCGTATCCTTATCACAATCGATCGTTAAGGATCTTACATACTGGTAATTTCCTGAAGTTTCTCCCTTGAGCCATAGACTTTGTCTGCTTCTCGAATAATATGTCATACGTCCTGTTTCTAAAGTCTTTTCATATGCTTCTTCATTCATATAAGCAACCATAAGAACTTCCTTTGTCTTATAATCCTGCGTTACAACAGGAATCAATCCTTGTTCATTTAGCTTAAATTCAGAAAATGGCAGATTACTTCGAAACGAATTCATTTCAATTCCCGCATCTTCTAATAACCTCTTAATTTTATAGATATCCTTATTTTCGTAGTAATCAGTTGCGACACCAAGTACATTCTTTGTTTTCATCAAGGTTTCCATATCATTACGTAATAAACTATCTCTGATATAGACTGGGAATGGAGCTGTCTCAATCTTATCTAAGATGCTTTCTGTCATATTGACATGTTTGATAAGTACCGCATCCATACCCAGAGGAAGGATATCTTTAATTAAATCTTCTCGTTGTAGGATGCCATCATTTTTTTCGGCACTCGCATCAAACTCTAATATAATTTTATCTTTACCAAAACGGTCGGATCCTTCTTTTAAGATCGAGATGTCTGTCAGTTTACAATAAGGCAGTACTACCTTAGTAGCTCCTGTATAGAATGCTTTTTTAATATCTTCAAAACGCTTTGCACAGTATCCGATCATGACTGGTATCTCTATCTTCTTCACAATGGTTTTCACAGTTAATAGAAATTCTTCTCGTTCCTTCTCTAAGATCGAATAGTTATAGATCAATAATTCATCTGCACCGTTTTGTTCATAGGCTAGAGCTCGGTTTATTACACTATCTTCTAACTCATTTTCTGCATTGATGTAAGCAATAATTTTTTTATACATAGCAAATCTCTCTTTCTTCTGTCATACAAGGAATCGTACATTTCTCAACTTTTCCTTGTCAAGAATAGGTTACTACTCGAACAGTCTGGTCGCTTCCTCTAGCTCAATTCTTTGTTCGTATAACGCTTTACCAATAATTGCTCCAGATACATTAATTTTGTAAAGCGCCTCTAGATCTTTCATTGAGGATACTCCGCCCGAAGCGATAATATTAAGACCAGTCGAATCGACCATCTCTTTCGTGTGTTCTATGTTTGGTCCTTGTAGCATGCCATCTTTGGAAATATCCGTGTAAACTATCGTGGATACCCCAAGCTCTTTCATCTCAAGAGCTAGAGAAACTGCATTATAATTACTAACCTTTTCCCATCCTTCTATTGCTACCATACCTTTTTTTGCATCGATTCCGATCACTATTTTATCTGCTCCAAAGGTATTAATGATTTCTTTCACAAATTGTGGATTTCCCACAGCTTTCGTACCAATGATAACACGGCTTACTCCGAGATTTAACTTATGCTCTATATCCTGAATGGTTCGGATACCACCTCCAACCTGTATCGGTACCGAAACAGTCTGAACGATTTCTTTTATTACTTCATCATTCATGCTATGGCCAACCAAGGCACCATCCAAATCTACAATATGAATGTATCTTGCTCCTTGACGTTCCCACTGCATGGCTATGTTAGCAGGAACATGGGAATACACTTCTACATCATGAAATTGTCCTTGTCTTAATCTAACACACTGTCCATTCCGAATATCAATTGCTGGATATAATCTCATTGTTGTCTCCTATCTGCCGTCATTTGGCTAACTATTTTATTCTACTGTTCCTTTGGTGGATAATACACCTTGTATCCTAGAGTCAATACCACTCGCTTCATCCAGTGCCTTTGCGAATGCTTTAAACATAGCTTCTACTATGTGATGATTGTTATCACCATCCATTTGTTTTATATGAAGATTCATGCCAGCACTATAAGAGATAGCATAAAAGAATTCTTTAACTAACTCTGCATCCATATAACCTAACTTTTCACAGGTTAATTGTGCCTGATAATTTAAATATGGGCGTCCAGATAAATCAACTGCACATAAGATTAAAGTTTCATCCATGGGAAGCAAAAAAGAACCATATCGACGAATCCCAATTTTTTCATCAAGCGCCTGCTTGATTGCCTGCCCCAGAACAATTCCAGTATCCTCTACGGTATGATGAGAGTCCACATAAAGGTCTCCCTTTACATTAACCGTTAAGTCAAAAAATCCATGTTTTGCAAAGCTTTGTAACATATGATCGAAGAATCCAATCCCTGTATCTATCTCAGCTATCCCAGTCCCATCCAGATTTAACTCTAATGTAATATCCGTTTCCTTCGTTTTTCTAGTAATTTCAGCTGTACGGTTCATATTAACCTCTTTTCTGCACTGCCATCTAATCTATCGCTTGTTGTCGCAGTGTGGACACAAGCTTATTCTAATCTAGCTATAGAATTTCTTAGGCGGTGTCCTTTAGCGCCTTAGAAATTCTCTTCACGCTTCAAATCTTACCGCTATTGAATTAGCATGCGCTGTTAGTCCTTCTGCTTTAGCAAACGTAACAATATCCTCGTAGACAGGCAAAAGGGCTTCTCTTGAGTAAGAAATGATGCTAGATTTTTTAATAAAATCATCTACACTGAGTGGTGAAAAGAATTTTGCGGTTCCATTCGTTGGCAGTACATGGTTAGGTCCTGCAAAATAATCTCCAAGGGGCTCAGAAGAATATTCTCCGATAAAGATAGCACCAGCATTCTTAATCTTTGTCATTACTTCAAATGCATTCTTAGTCATAATCTCAAGATGCTCCGAAGCAATCTCATTTGCTGTATCAATTGCTTCATTTAAGTTTTTCGCAACCAAAATATATCCATAGTTATCTAAGGAGGCACGAATAATATCACTTCGATTCAGAACTTCTAAGAATCCGTCTACTTCATCCGATACTTCCTTCGCAAGTGATTCACTTGTTGTAATTAGAATAGAAGAAGCAAGCTCATCATGCTCTGCTTGCGATAAAAGATCTGCGGCAACAAATCTAGGATTGGCAGTTTCATCAGCAATTACAAGAATTTCGCTCGGCCCAGCGATAGAATCAATACTAACATTTCCATAAACAGCTTTTTTTGCAAGCGCTACATAGATGTTACCAGGTCCAACAATCTTATCTACTTTTTTTATTGACTCCGTTCCATAAGCAAGTGCAGCTATTGCTTGTGCACCACCCACTTTATAAATTTCAGTTACCCCTGCCTCCTTCGCTGCAACTAAGGTACCTGGATTTATATTACCATCAGCACCTGGTGGGGTTGTCATAGCAATTCTTCTAACACCAGCAACTTTTGCAGGCAACACATTCATTAATACAGAAGATGGATATGCAGCCTTTCCTCCTGGAACGTAAACACCTACTGCATCGATTGCTGTTACCTTTTGTCCAAGAATAATACCACTAGGTTCACTGTCAAACCAGCTATATTGCTTTTGTTTTTGGTGATAAGCCTCAATGTTTTGTATGGATTTACGGATAACTTCAAGGGTTTTGGTTGGTATCTGTTCATATGCCTTTGCAATATCTTCTTCCGATACCTGTATCGTTTCCTTGGTAATAGTAGCTTTATCAAACCGTAAACTATAATCAAATAAAGCCTCATCACCACGTTTTTTAACTTCAGAAATAATGCCGGAAACTTGATCTTCATATTCTCTATATTGATTCGGACTACGTTTTAGTAGATTTTCCAATATATTATTTTTTGTAGATTCATTCAATTCGATAATTCTCATTTTAATAATCTTACCTTTCCATAGCCTGCAAACTTTATTTTTTCACATTACTACCCTTTTTACTTAGAATTATTAGCTTACTTCTAATATTATACTATCTTTCATTTATTGAACTTCCATCAGTACTTCTCGTAAGTCATTTATCATCTTTGTAATTCTTTCATGCTCCATCTTCATACTCACTTGATTGACTACAACACGAGCGGATAACGGACAAATTTCTTCTAATACTTCCAATCCATTTTCTTTTAAAGTAGAACCTGTTTCTACAATATCTACAATAACTTCTGATAATCCAACAATTGGCGCCAACTCGATTGAGCCGTTCAATTTAATAATTTCTACTGTTTGATGCTTTTTATTATAGAAATAATCTTTTGCAATATTCGGATATTTCGTTGCTACACGTATTAATTCACCATGATGCAAAAGTTCTTTTGCACTTGCTGGTCCAGCAATACACATACGGCATTTGCCTAGATTTAAATCTAATACCTCGTACATCTTTCTTCCTTCTTCAAGAATGGTATCTTTCCCAACCACTCCAATATCAGCGGCACCATATTCTACATAGGTCGGAACATCATTTGCCTTTGCTAAGAAAAAACGAAGCTTTAACTCTTCATTCGTAAAAATTAATTTTCTAGAGGTTGGATCCTTCATTTCATCACAGGTAATTCCAATCTGTTCTAATATCTCCAACGCCTTTTTCGCAAGGCGGCCTTTTGCTAATGCTATTGTAATGTATTTCACTTTAACCTCCATACCTAGGATAACATTCCTTTGAGTGGTACTGTTTGTACTGTTCCATCAGTTGCATGAATCACCTCAACCTTGTCTTCGGTAAATAATGCAAGAATACCACCAATACCCATACGGTTTGCATACGCTATATAATCCTCTCTCGTTTTCCTTTCGTCATGGGCTAACATTTCTATCTTCATCTCCTGTTCACGAAAATGGTTGGCAAGAGCCACAGCATTTGCGATATAAGAAGAATCGTAAACAATCAAGGTATTCTCTAATTCAGGCTCCTCTAACAGTTTTTGCCTACTCAGTGCAATCAGTAGCTGGTCTATTAAAACAGCCATACCAATCGCTGGTGCCTGCTTTCCGAACTGCGAAACCAAGGAATCATAGCGACCACCAGTAATCACAGCATCACCAGTTCCATAGGTATAAGCCCTGAAAATAATTCCGGTATAGTAATTGTACTTGCTAAGCATTCCTAAATCAAAGGTGATATACTGTTCATATCCATAAAGTGTTAATAACTCATATAATTTTTCCATACGCTCTAAAGCATTTCTTGCACGTTCATTATGGATGGATTCCTTCACCCCAAGTATGTTATCTAATGTTCCAAAAAGGTCAGTTAGCTGTAAAATAACACTTTTTACAGGCTTTTCTAACTTCTTTCCACGGATTAGTTCTTCTACACCAAATAAATTCTTATTTTCAATCAGAATACGTAACTGTTCGGTTTCTTCTTCATCAAATCCTGCTTCTTCTACAATACCAAGAAAGAAGTCCGCCTGACCGATTTCTACTTGAAACTCTTTTAAACCAGCACATTTTAAACATTCTACCGTCAAAGCAATCATCTCAGCATCCGCTTCAATGCTTGCATCATTAATTAATTCTGCTCCTAATTGTGTAGTTTCCTTTAATTTTCCCTGATAGCTGCTACTATTAATAAAAGTACTTCCACAATAACTTAAACGAATTGGCATCTGTTCTGTCTTATAGTATTTTGCTACACAACGTGCTATGGATGGGGTGATATCCGGGCGAAGTACTAAGGTATTTCCTTCCCTATCAAAAAACTTATACATCTCCTTACCACTCACACTTCCACGTTCTTTGCTAAAAATATCTAAAAACTCAAACATCGGGGTTTGTATCTCATGAAATCCATGCAGTGCCAAGCGCTTACTAAGCCCTTGTTCTAGCATTTTCTTCTTAGCAAACTCTGAGTTATAAATATCACGAACACCCTCTGGGGTATGTAATAATTTATCCATAAAAAACCTTCTTTCCTGACAATTACTATATAGTAAAGATTTCCATCTTTAATTTTTTAATATTCTATCATTGTTCACGATGTATTATATTACTATTATTTTAAAATATTTGTTTCTCCGTTTATAGTAATCTACCTCAATAAATATTGTAACACTCACCAAAAGATGTTTTTTTGTATCTATCTTTCTAGAGCTGCTTTATTGTAGTAACGTGATAATTCGCTACCACGCGAAGTTAACTTATTATAATGCAAATGTTTTATCGTGTCAATGGAATATACTTACGATAAATACCAAGTATATGCAAAAGAGCTGTCACAGACAGACTTTGGCAGAGAGTTTTAATCCTCTCTTTCCAACAAATCTTTTTGTAACAGCTCTAAAAATGGAACGAATACTCCACTATGCCTTCTCATATAAAAATCCTCGCAAAGCTCCTCTTTACGGAAACTCTTTCTTCCTCCAGATAGCTTTCGATTCCAAAATCCCATAAGTTCTCCAAAACGTAAATAATAGAACTCGTCCTTTTTTGAAAAATAAATCAAAATAAAGGAGATTCCACCTTGTAGTTCAAAATCCTCCATGAACTTTACCTGATGTTCATGAATATTTTGCAGGGAAAAAGTATCCACCGCACATTCCTTTGCATCAAAACAAACCGGTATCCCCTGAACCGCTCCAATATAATCGACCGTACTTTTTTGCTCAAAATAAGCAAGTGTTATATGGCGTTTCTCTTTATCAATCTGAATTGGTGTAATCGGAGTTGGTACCTTTTGAATTAACGCTAATTGATTCTCACGATATTTCTCTAAAGTTAGATTAATTAACTCTTCTAGTGCAGATCCACGAAGCCCTCTTGAATTCCATGATGGCACTAATTTCCCCTCCTTTTTGCCCCCTAATTATCGCTAAATATACTTTTTTCTAAAATTTGAAATAATTTAGGATATGGTGCTATTATCTTTTGATTACTTAACTTTTCTAGTTCCTTAGAAAGATTAGGAAACTCTAATCGATAAGAATGAAGTAGCTGATGACTTAAGCCATATTGTTTTTGCAACCTTTTATTGATCGCTTCATCTCCATATTTCGTATCACCAATAATCGGATGTCCGATGCTACTTAAATGAGCACGGATCTGATGAGTCTTACCGGTAATTAATAATACCTCTAAGAGCGTATACCCGTTCTTGCTTAGAATTGGTTGATATTCCGTCTCAATGTAGGAGCTTTCACCATCGTCAGGGTCATTCGTAGTAATCCTTACTTTATTCGTCTTCTCGTCTTTCGCCAAATACCCGTGGATTCTAGCTCCCTTTGTCATTGTACCTTTTACAATACAGCGATAATATTTATGAAGACTACGATCTTGTAGCTTTGCTGACATCTCCTGAAGCCCTAACAAGCTTTTTCCGGCAATTACTATCCCACTGGTATTTCGGTCTAATCGATTGCATACCGCTGGTTTAAATGTTGATAACTCCTCTTTTGTCAAACTCCCCATCTCTAAAAGATAAGCAATGAATAGCTCAACCAATGATACATCAGATTCTTTTGCACGCTGTGATAACATGCCTATTGGTTTATTAATAATAACTACATGAGAATCTTCATATAGAACATCTAGTTTTACTGCCCTTTGATTCACCTTGGCATCAAGCTGATAAGATTCTTTGAATCCTTCTATTGTCTCCTCTGCTAAGAAAAGACGAACAATATCTCCTTCGATAAGTTTCTCTGCTCCTTCTGCCTTTTTCCCATTCAAGGTAATATTTTTCTTTCGAAGCATTTTATAAAAAAAACTCTTGGGAGCCTTGTTTAAATATTTCGCTAAGAACTTATCAAGTCTTTGGCCTGCCTCATTTTTTACAATGGTGATTTCTCTCACTATATTAACATCCTTTACTGTATTAGATTATCTCATCAAATGACATTATAAAATAATCCGCTAATCTCTTCTTCTCTTCCTCAATCGGTATGGAAAACTCATCCCAAACAGCACAAACTTTCATACCAGCATTTTTTCCTGCTAAAATTCCTTGAGGAATATCTTCAAAAACCAGGCAATTCTCTGGCTTTACAGAAAGCTTCTCTGCAACAAACAGATAAATATCTGGTGATGGTTTGCCCTTTGCGACCTCACAAGAAGTATGAATCGCATCAAAATACTGTTCCACATTAAGTTCCTTTAGCACTGCACTGGCAAGTTCCTTAGAATTACTTGTTGCAATTCCCATTTTTATATTATTTTCTTTTAAGTATTGTAAAAATTTAAGTGTCCCTTGTTTTAATGGAACTTCCTTGGAATATTTCTCATATGCCATCTCATTCCAAGCATCCTTAATTTCTTCCACGGAAGGTTCTAACTGAAATCGTTCTTTAAAAAAGATTGCTGTTTCAGAAAAACTCATCCCTTCAATTTCTCGTTGTAGACCTTCTGGCAAATCAATCCCAAATCTACTTAGGTATTCTACATCAATTGCCTCCCACATCCACATGGAGTCCACCAATGTTCCATCTAAATCAAAAATAACTGCATTTATATTCTTTAGCATATTAATCTCCATTCTGTTGCAATTCTAGGAAAAATGATTGCAATTTTGTGCGCCGTCACAAATGCTGCTTTATCTATTCTCACGTAATGTCTCAATTTCTTCTTCGGTTAGTTCACGGTATTCACCGAGGGAAAGGCTCTTATCAAGAGAAAGACTACCCATAGAAATTCGTTTTAAATAAACAACTTCATTATCTACTGCTTCAAACATTCGCTTTATTTGATGAAATTTACCTTCCCGTATCGTTACATATGCTTCTCGTTCTGAAATACGCTCTAGCGTAGCCGGCAAAGCAGTAAACTCCTCATCTATTCTAAGTCCAGCTGCAAATGCTTCTTCGTCTTCTTTTTTAAGGGGTTCACGAAGCCTTGCAAAATAAACTTTATCAACATGTTTTTTAGGACTTAATAGTTGATGTGCTAAATCACCATCATTGGTAATAATTAAAAGCCCTTCGGTATCCTTATCTAATCGCCCTACTGGAAAAAGATCTTTTCTCTTTGCTTCATCTATTAAATCTACTACTGTAGTCTGTTTTTTATCATTCGAAGCAGATACAACTCCAGCGGGCTTATTTAACATAAAATACTCCAAAGTAACATAAGATAATTCCCTGCCATCAACGGAGATTTTATCATGATTACTATCCACTTTAGTTTCTGGCGAAGTTTCGGTATTCCCATTTACCATTACTCTGCCCTTTCGAATCATCTGCTTTACTTCAGTTCTAGTTCCAACCGATAAATCCGCAAGGTATTTATCCAGTCTTAACATCGAATTTGATTTACTCATTCCTTCCTCCAGCCTCTGTATGCATTTTCCTCTTTTCTTAGCACATTAAGCACTACTCTTGACATGATGCCCATGGATGCTTACAACAAGGAAAAGCACTCTTCTAGAACTTTTCCTTATCATAACTACCTCTATTCATTTTTTATATTACATCCAACGCCAGCCAGGTAAATACTTATTCTTAAAATTCCCTTTACTATACTTACCAAACCCAAGCGGATAACCATCGACACAAACTAATAGCCATCCATCTTTACATTCTTTCTTTATCTCAATCGATTCACACTTAAGATAACGGATTGCATCCGCATCATCGGAAGAGAGATTATAGATATTATCATATTCTGAGGCTTTTAGTGCACATGCAAGAGCTTGGCTTGGCTCAAAACGATTTTTTTTCATCTCACCTAATAATAACCCTGATCGTAAGATTCGAAGTCCTTTTAAATCCACTAAGTCCTTTGGTAAAAGATATAAACGATCCTCTCTTACAGTTATTCGGTTAATATCAATTGGGAAGTTAATCTTTTGAAAGAATTCTTTTGCCTCTTCTGAGATTTGTTTTGTTTCCTTTGCAGGTATTTGATATTCCTCATGGAAACTGCTAGGAGCAGTTTCTTTCTTACGAAGCAGAGCAACATAATGCCCCTCCCCTTCTATTCTTTGCGGCCATAACCGTAAGGTATGAACAAGTTCCTTTGGTCCATCTACCCATTCAGGTTTTCCAAAATCAAATCCTTCATAAGAAACATTGTTTCTTTCCTTCATCTTCTCCAAACGTTTTTTATCTTCTTCTCGAAGTGGATAATCCGGTTGATTCTCTAAAGAATTCCAAATTGCTGGTACAATCTCCATATCCGGCTCTTCATCAAGTAGAAATTTGATGGTACCTTCATTCTCTTCTTTTGAGAAAGTACAGGTGGAATATAGCAGATATCCGCCTGGTTTTAGCATTTTTGTAGCCAATAAAATAATCTCTTTTTGCAGTTTATTATAATAGTCTACACCGTACTGTTCCCAGTTCTTTATAATGGCTGGACTCTTTCGAAACATTCCCTCTCCAGAACACGGAGCATCCACTAATATCTTATCAAAATAACCGGTAAATGTATTTACTAACTTTGCTGGAGCCTCACTCACCACCACCGGATTTCTAACTCCAAACAATTCTATATTTTTTAGAAGTGCCTTTGCTCTTGAATTACTGATATCATTCGATACTAAAACACCCTCTCCTTGAAGCTTTGCAGCTAATTCTGTACTTTTTCCGCCAGGAGCTGCACATACATCTAATACCTTGTCACCTGGTTCTACTGGAAGTAAGCTGGCTGGAGTCATAGCGCTTGGTTCCTGAATATAGTAAAGTCCCCCAAAATAATACGGGTGTCTTGCTGGCTGTTCTTTCTCTTGATAATAATAACCATTTGGAATAAATGGAACACGTTTTATATCGTAAGGACTTATTTTTTCAAATTCTTCATTGTTTAACTTGAGTGTATTGATACGAAGCCCTCCACGATGCTTTTCCTCATAGCATTTTTCATATGCTTTATACTCTTCTGAAAGCATCTCCTGCATTCTTTTTTTAAACTCTTCCGGTAATCTTATATTCATGTATTGTAACCTTTCTAATCTTATATCTCGTAATATGACGAGCCACTGGCAAAATAAGAAAAAGCACGCTTCGCGCACTTTTCCTCGTTCATGACAAGTGAATTGGCTTGCCAATTCATCTTGTATAAATAAAATGCCAAAGGCTCCTTAAATCTTTTTATCGCAGGCTCTGTGCCCGATAACCTTCGGAGATAATATCAAGCTCCTTATTAAATCGCTCCAATTGTTTTAAGTCTTCACTTTCATAGATACGAAAAAATTCATCCTGAATCTTTACTACTTCTCTTTTGTTTGCTACCTTGTATAGATTCTGTATGTTAGTCAGAATATCTGCCACAATATTCGCACGGATATTAAAGGAATTTTGAGCATCCATAATCTCGCCACGTACTGAGGACATTTCCTCATCTAACGTTACGATTGCATCCGCTGCTTTGTGAAGTCTCTGACGTAGGTTATCTGGCATATTTTGCTTGTATTTATATTGCAGGGAATGTTCTACGGTAGCCCAAAAATTCATCGCTAACGTTCTTATCTGTATCTCTGCATGAATTTCTTTCGGACCATAAAGCGTCTCAACATGGTACGAAATTATCATATGATAACTTCGATACCCGCTCGCTTTATTATTCGTAATATAGTCCTTTTCACTAACAACTGACATATCAGTTCGATTTTTTATTAGTTCTACTACTTTGTAAATATCATCTACGAATTGACAGATAATTCGAATACCAGCGATATCCTCTATATTTTCTTCGATATTTTCTAAATCGATAGACTTTTTCTGAGCTTTCTCAAGAATACTTGAGATGGTCTTAACTCTTCCGGTAACCTGTTCAACTGGAGAGTACATACCTGCTTTTCGATACGCCTCAATAATATGATTAAATTTTACCATAAGCTCATCAACTGCAAGGGCATATGGTTCCAGTATCTCTCTCCATAATTGTATTTCCATAGTGTTCCCCCCTTATACCTTATTACTCAGCGCCAAAGATAAATGTGTGTAGTACCTCAATATTTTTTTGCAAATTCGGTATAATAACACTTTTTTTACTAATATACGCATCTTCATACGCTCCATTGGCTGGGATACGTAGCTGTTCTAACTTCGTTAATCCAATATCTAGGGCTAGCTGTATATATGTTTCAAGCTCTTTTGCATCCAAATCCGTTGTTACCATTGGCAAACAGCTATTCATTAGCATGGCCAGATCCCAATAATTTAGCGATTTATATTTTTGAAAAATAGTATCCAATACCGTACGATGCCTTGAAGTTCTACCAAAATCATTCAGTTCTTTCGTTCCGCTGGCAACATCTCTAATTCGGCAAAAACCAAGAGCTTGGTTTCCATTCATATGATTAAGACCAGCTGTAACGGTTCGATAGTTTGGATTCGAAATATAATTCGTTGTATTTAACCAATTTGCCTCCGAAGAGGTTAGCGTGATATCAATCCCATTTAACTTATCAATAATCTTTTCAAAGTCATCAAACCCCACAAGGCAATACCCGTCTAATTTTAAATCAAAGTTTAACTCAATCGTATTAAATAACATTGGTATTCCCCCAACTGTATACGCTGCGTTTAACTTATCATCTTGATATCCTGGTATTTGGACATACAAATCCCTCATTAATGAAGTTAATTTAATAGATTTTTCTTTTGAATTTAGTGTTGCTATCATCATCACATCAGTACGACCCCTGGAATTCCCAGAAAAAATTGCCTCTTCTCCAAGAAGCAGAATGTTAACAGCATAGTCTTCATGTCTTACTGTTCCGTTATTTATACCTAATTGAACATCTTCTTTGTTCTTTTCTATATCATCATCCGTTGGAACATCCGTAATTTCCGGAATAACCTCCACTTTATGTCCACTTCCATCGTCATAATTAACCTTACCTGCAACAAAATTTGCTCCAAGATGAATTAATAAACTTTGACCTGCCTTAGTAAACAATAACAAGCATACAGATAGCAATAGTGCACCAAGCGAAATTAAGATCGGTATTCCAATCTGTTTCAGTCGCCTACGTCTCAAAGATTCTTGTGGTTTCTCTCCCTCTAAAGGTAATTCCATCGCTTCTTCTACTGCTAATCCTGGATCAATTTGTTTTGCTAGTGATCTTGAAATCTCTAATATAATATCTTCCTCTTCGGAACTTAGTTTGTCAGTTTGCTTCACCTCTTCCTGTGCATCCATCAACTCTTGATTGACTATGCTATGTACTGCTTTTTCATAAAGCTCAAAATTATCATATTCTCTCTCATTACTTGTTGCAAATTCAATCGCATTCTCATGAAAATCATGAAAATTATCGTATGTGTTATGCTTAGATTCTTCTTTTCCCTTTACGGATGCTTCTATGTCGATCCACTGTATATCCTCGTTATGATTTAGCTCAATCTGTTCCTTCGGTTCATCCTCAAAGAAAGCCTTCTCTAGGTTTCTTTGAAACTCCTCATCATTGGATGGGTCAAATTCCTCCCAGGGTATGTCCGTTTTTCTTTTCATACAAGTCTCCCATTATGGCACCATCGTGCGAATTTGGGCGCCAGCACAAATTCATGTGTGAAGAATTAATTTTTATTATTCACACTACCTCCTATAGATTGGAATATTATCCTTCTCTATTCCAATTTTAAGCTTCTATTAGTATACCATATTCCTGTCTGTTTGTCCTATATTTTTTATATAAGAGGGAAAGTAGATCCAAAATAAAAAACTTCTTTCAAATGAAGTAAACCCCTTTTGTTAGACAAAAAATCTAATAAAAGGGGTTTATTTTAATCTGTACGAATTGCTTATAAAAATTTAGTTTGGTATATCAATAAGAACTTCTGGTGTCGGTGTTACTTCTTCATCTAAGAAGATTGTACGGTACAATTCTTTAATATTAGCTTCAAAGTCTAAAATTAATACGGAACCACGCTCGTTTCTTCCAGCAGTATAATAATCCTCTGCAGGAATTCGATTGTTTTCAATTGTAAATATTTTATTTTCAACAACAGCCTGCAATAAATCAGAAATTTCAGAACCAGTTAAATCAGTTTTAATATAAGGTAATATCTGATCCATAATTGACATTAATTCAAACAAATTTTTTGATTTATATTCCTCAAAAATTGCATTTAATACACGACGTTGACGAAGAGTTCTACCAAAGTCATTATTTGCTCCACCAAGTGTTACTACCTTTCTTACACGAGAATAACCAAGTGCTTGATTTCCGTTTAAGTGGTTCATACCAGGCTTCACATTACGATAAGCTGGATTTGAAATATAGTTGGTTGTATTTAAATATCTTGCTTCTTCTGAACCAAGCTCAATATCAACACCACCTAAAATATTGACGATGTTTTCAAAGTTATTAAAATTAACTGTTGCATAGCCATCAATCTTTATTTTAAAGTTTTGCTGTACCGTATCTACCAACAAGTCCATTCCACCAATGCTATAAGCAGCATTTAGCTTATTTGGACTATTTCCAGGTATCTCTACGTAACAATCTCTCATGATAGAAGTTAACTTTATTGTATTATCTTTTTTATTGACAGATACTAACATCATGGAGTCTGTACGTCCACCTCCACCTATTTCTTCAATACCTGCAATTAAAAAGTTTGCAACATATTTTTCTTTTCTTAAATTAGGATCTGTATTTACAAAATCCTCATTCTCGTTATCCCCAAAAATATTACTTGGTTTTTTATTCTCAGCTTCTACATTATCTATACGACCTGACACATAACCACCTACTGCATTATAGATTAGTTTACGCCCTCCTGGTGTTCCAAAGATAAGAGCTACCGCAAGCAATAATGTACCTAAGATAGAATATGTTATAATCAGTGCTTTTTTCTTTTTGTTCTTTTTCTTCTTTTTATTATTACCCATTTCTTCTGTCGTCCCCTCTGCCTCTTGAATCAGTTCCTCGTTTACCTGTTTCTTTAACGATTCACTTATTTCACTAAAAAAATCATCTTGCGACTCCAATTCATCGGGTATCTCAAATCGATCCGGAAAATAATCATCTACCGCATCATTACTACTATGTTGACCTCTTGTTCTAGCATCTTCGTCTTTCATTTTATTCCCCTGTTCCCTTTCAATCAACGAATGTTTCTTAATAAAGCTATATTATGTCAAATTTTAGTCTTTTTTTGCTCTTTCCATTCTTTCAAAAGAAAAAATGATAGCTAACCCATAATACGACATTTATTATAAAATGTAAAGTTAAGATTTTATGGCAAATATTAATTAACTCTGAACTATTGCTATGTAAACTATTCCCTATAAGTACTATCCCCTAAGCAAATTTCCCAATCAAAAAGCTGCTCCCTACTTAAAAAAACAGAATCAAAATCCGTTTATATAAGCAGGGAAAGCAGCCTCACCGATGTGTATTAACTGGTGTTTTTTTATTTCATCTGTTGTAATAACTTTTCTACTGTTTGATAAACTCGAATGGTTGATGGAATGTCCAATTGTTCCTTCGGTGTATGAATATCCTTCATATCCGGTCCGATGGATATAATATCCATATCAGGTATCTTTTCACTAATTAATCCACATTCAAGGCCTGCATGGATGGACATTACTTCGGCATCTTTATGATATAATTCCTTGTATACGCTTAAAAATAAATCTCTTAGTTTTGAATCCTTTTTATACTCCCAAGCAGGATATTCCGCATTACTTTCGTATTCTGCACCCAAGAAACCAAACATAAAGCTAAGTTTATCACTGATAAAATATTTATAACTACTCTTACCGCTTCGTACGGAGTAATGGAATATAGCCATATCATCTTCCATTGCAAAGATACCAAGATTTAAGGAACTTTCTACAAGCGAAGCTATCTCAGAACTCATTACCTGAACTCCATTAGGTGCTTGTAAAAGAGCAAATAAAACTTTCATCATTGAGCTTGGGTGTATTACCTTTGCTTTTTCTTCTCCAAAAATCTGACATTCGAACTTTACATTTGGTTCCGAAGCAAGTAACTCCTTCTGGTACTTTTCCTCTAGTTCCTTTACAGCGGCAGCTAATGCATCTGCATCTTCCACAGAAACAATTGCTTCTGCTTGTGCAAAGCTAGGAATAGCATTGTCCTTATCTCCGCCCTTCATATCACAAAGAAGGAAATCGTATTTTTCTTTCAATTCCATCACAGCTCTTGCTAACAGTATGGTTGCATTTGTTCGGTTGTTATGAATTTCTGCCCCTGAGTGACCACCCTTTAAGCCACGTACTACAAATTTTACCCTCTTGCCTTCCTTCTCAGTAAAGTTAAGAGGAAGTTCAGCATAAAATCTAAGACCACCAGCACAACCAACTAATACAGTACCTTCTTCTTCCGAATCCACGTTAATCATATAACGGCCCTTTAAATGGTCTGGGTTAAGTGCTTTTGCACCATCCATTCCAGTTTCTTCATCCGTTGTAATTAACACTTCAAGGGCAGGATGTTCTAAATTCTCATCGGATAGTAGTGCAAGACCCATGGCTATCGCAATACCATTGTCTCCGCCAAGAGTCGTCTTGTTCGCACGAATAATACCTTCTTCTACGATAAGCTCTAACCCCTCGTTTAAAAAGTCATGATTACTATCTTCTGCCTTTAAACATACCATGTCCATATGTCCCTGAATCACAACTGGAGTATGGTTTTCATAACCTGGTGTCGCTTCTTTATAGATAATAACATTTAATGTTTCATCTTGAACATAGTTTAAATTATGTTCCTTTGCAAAATTCACAAGATATTCACTGATTTTCTCATTGTGTCCCGATCCTCTTGGTACCGCTGAGATTTCTACGAAATATTTTAATACATTTTTATAATCCATACTGGATAACTGTTGATAAACACCTTCCATTGTAACCTCCATTATACTTTAAACTAATTTTTAAAACTATGAATTGGTGCTGGAATACGGCCTCCACGATTTACAAAATTTTCGCAAGAGAAGTTGTTCACTGGCATAATTGGTGCATATCCTAGTAACCCACCAAATTCTGCAACGTCTCCAACTTTCTTACCGACCACTGGTATCAGACGAACTGCTGTCGTTTTTTGATTAATCATACCAATAGCCATCTCATCTGCTATGATACCAGAAATGGTAGTAGCCTTAGTATCTCCTGGAATAGCAATCATATCAAGGCCAACGGAACATACACATGTCATTGCTTCTAATTTTTCCAATGTAAGACAACCAGCTATGACTGCGTCAATCATACCCTGATCTTCACTTACCGGAATAAATGCACCGCTTAATCCGCCTACATAACTTGATGCCATAACACCACCCTTTTTTACTGAGTCGTTTAGTAAAGCGAGCGCTGCTGTAGTTCCTGGTGCTCCCGGGTACTCTAGCCCAATTTCTTGAAGGATTTCTGCCACGCTATCACCTACTGCAGGAGTTGGTGCAAGTGATAAATCTACAATACCAAATGGTATGTTAAGCATCTTTGATGCTTCCATCGCTACTAACTGACCAACACGAGTAATCTTAAATGCTGTTTTTTTAATTGTTTCACATAGAGTACCAAAATCTTCTCCGCGGACACCCTCTAATGCGGTCTTTACTACACCAGGACCGCTGACACCAACGTTGATAATTGCATCTGCTTCCGTTACGCCATGGAAAGCTCCCGCCATGAATGGATTGTCATCCGGTGCATTACAAAAGATAACTAACTTTGCACAACCAAGAGAGTCTTTTTCTTTCGTATACTCTGCGGTGTCTAATACAATCTGACCTAATAACTTTACTGCATCCATATTAATTCCAGTTTTTGTAGAACCAACATTTACAGAGCTACATACCCGCTCTGTTACTGCTAGAGCCTCTGGAATCGATTCGATAAGTAGACGTTCCGAAGAAGTCATTCCCTTTGATACAAGCGCTGAATAACCTCCTATAAAATTTACACCAACTGTATTCGCAGCCCTATCAAGAGTTCTTGCAATCGTTACAAAATCCTTTGGAGTCTTACAAGCAGAGGCCCCAATCATTGCAATCGGAGTTACTGAGATTCGCTTATTCACCACCGGAATTCCAAACTGTCTTTCGATTTTCTTACCGGTAACAACCAAATCTTTTGCTACTGTTGTTATTTTGTCATAGATATTCTGATTTAATTCCTCTAAATTGCTACTAATACAATCTAATAGGCTAATTCCGAGTGTAATGGTACGTACATCGAGATTTTCCTTATCAATCATCTTATTCGTTTCTAGAACTTCATTAAAATTTATCATAGCGAATGATTTCCTTTCTTATAGACGGTGCATCATATCAAATATGTCTTCTCTTTGTGCTTTAATTACAACACCAATTTCTTTACCAATTTCCTCTAATTCATCCGCTAACTGACTAAAATCTTTACTAGACTCGATGGTATCAACAATCATCATCATGTTGAAATATCCGGATACAATGGTTTGAGAGATATCTAAAATATTAATCTTATTATTTGCAAGATACGTACATATCTTAGCAATGATACCTACACAATCGTGTCCTACTACTGTAATAATCGTCTTCTTCATAGTTTACCTCATTTCTGCGCTGATTATTGTAATCAAATTTATATAATAACCATCTCTGATGGAATATCTCGATTTGCCACTGTGATTACCGGCATCTTGCCGAAACTCGTTACACTTTGCTCAACCTCACATCGAACGGTTTCATATGCCAGTTCTGCGTAATTATTCTCTTTGCTCATATGGGCTAACAGCACATGCTGTAATTTATCATGTAATAGCTCACAGATTAGTTTTGCTGAAGTTTCATTGGATAGATGCCCTCGCTCTCCAACGATTCGCTGTTTTAGATGATAAGGATAGCTTCCCACCATTAACATATTAACGTCATGGTTTGCTTCCAAATAAAGTACTTCTGCTCCACATAACTTGGAAATCGTGTAACTGTCATAGGTTCCAAGATCGGTAGCCATTCCTATCTTATGTCCACCATTTGTAAATGTGTAACAAACTGGATTACTAGCATCGTGTGAAATCGAAAACGGTTCCACTAAAATATCACCAATGAATAAGGCCTCGTTCGGCTTCACAAATCGAAGCTGACTTTCCTCAATTCTTCCTACACTGCTTAACCGAAGCATTGCATTGATGGTCTCAACCGTACCATAGATCGGTAATTTATATCTTCTTGCCAATACACCAATTCCTTGAATATGATCGGTATGTTCGTGAGTAATTAATATTCCGTTCAAAGAATTTGGGTCCACTCCAGCCGACAAAAGGCCACTCTCTATTCTCTTTCCGCTTACTCACCAAAAGGTTTGTTTCATTGCTCCCTATATAAATACAATTACCACTGCTTCCACTGGCAATGCTGCACATCTTCATAGATTTACTTCCTTCCCATCGTTCCAATAACACCTTTTAATTGTTGTTAAGTATATATCACTTCTTAGCAAATAGCAAGAAAAAGGGAAGTGTAACTTGTGTTTTTAGAACCTAGTTACAACTCCCCCCCGTTTCCTTATTCTTTCTTACATAATCTTGCACAATATCGTTGTCTACTGTGATACTGTTACGACCGTTTTGCTTGGAATAATACATCGCTCCATCTGCACGGTTTAGAAGTTGTTGACAACTTACACTCGTTTCTGGATAGGAACTAATACCAACACTAACTTTTACATGAACTTCATCTTCATTAAAGTGTAAGGTTGTATTATCAATTGTTTCCTTTAATGAGGTTATAATATGATAAAAATCCGATATCCCCACATCCGGTAACACGATAACAAATTCTTCTCCTCCGTATCTAGCTGCAATACCATGAAAACAATTTGCCACCTCCTGCATCTTCGCCGCAACCATCTTAATAACTTCATCACCGAACAGATGACCATATGTATCATTGATTTTCTTAAAAAGATCAATATCAAGTAAGGCAACGGATACTGAATTCTTTTGTTCACTTGCTCGTATTGTATACTGCTCAAGAATCACATTTAACTGTCCTCGGTTATAGATTCCAGTCAAACTATCATGAATTGCCATCTGCTGCATCCTACTATATAGACTTGCATTATGGATTGCAACTAAAAGTTGTGCAACTACAGTCTCAAAGAACATAATATTCCCATTAAAGTAATCAAGCTGAGAATGTCCACATAGTAAAGCACCAATCACCTTTTTTCCCCGGACTAAAGGCACAATTAATAGTGAGTTTATCTTACGATCCTTAAGAAAAGAATATTTTCCAGGCTGTACCTGATTATCAATATAATTTTCTTCTTCCTTCATGTATTCTTCAATGCATCCCTGTTCAATACGATTGCTCATCTGTTCGTAAAAACCTTTACCTAATCTGGTGTGTATTTCATAGGTAACCTGTTTATTACCAGCAATCTCTGGTTCTAAAATAATGGTACATACGTCTAATCCCATTGCCTCATAGATTGCTTCTGTTATAAGTTTCATCAGATTCCCAATCTCTAGCTCAGTTGAGATGTATCGAATAATCTGAAATAAGGTCTGAGTTTCTGTATTTGCACTGTTTATCTTATTGTAAGCTGCTTCGAGCATAATTTTTTGGATACCAAGTTCCTCATTTACTTTACGGAATTTTTCCTGCTGATTTCTAAGTGCTTCATTTGTCTCTTTTGTCTGTTCCGAAAAACGCCGTAATTCAAATATTCGCTTATCTGTATCGATAAAGACCTCACTGATTAATTCAGATATTAGCATTACCACAAAGATAAGGGCTAGAAAGGCACATACCATGCCAAAAAACTCTTCTTGTTTACTAGGGTTAAGTAATAACGTTGTAACTAAATATATAATTGCCGGCAATGACATAGTTGTTAGGGATATTGCCCTGGAATAAACATCTAAAAAATCAGTTAACATAAGTAACTGTAACATTACGGAAATTAGCTCTATCCCAAAAAACACTGAATTTACCGAGTTGATGCTAACAAAAAAACAGATAGAAAATGTTATCAACTCGATTGTTCGTAGAATCTTCCATGCGATTCCCTTTTTAAATAATTTCGTATGTTCTGCCAAGATGTCAATAAGAAGAGCACCTGAGGCTATAGAAAATCCATATCTTCCATCCTCTGATAAATCACCAATCATTTGAATTAATGTATATAGCCAGAATACCGACGTAACTATCACAAGGCCTCTGGAAAATTTCTTCCGAAATACAAGTAGATCGTCGCTCATCCGTTCCTTCTCCTTCCGGACAATATGATAGCTTACTTTTCCCAGTACATTTCTATTACATCTTGTGTATTTAAAGGATTTGTAAAATCTGCCTCATTACCATTAATTTTTAATACAACCCTGCTTCCTCTAGCAATTGTTAAGTCAAAAGAATAGACATCTAATATATCTACCAGTATGAATTTATCTTTCCCCTTTAATGTGATTAATGTTCCATTGACATAAACTGTAATTTCAGAACCTTTCTCTACCTTTTTATCATCCACTTCCTCCTTATGAGCAGGCGAACTCCCATCTTCCAGAAAGCCTTCTTCTAAAAGTGCATCCTCCCCGATTGAATACTCTTTGAATTCCTCCTCTGATACCATGGCAGCTACTTCCTCATAGGAAGTAGTGATATCCTCATGTAATGGATAATATATGGTGAAATTCTCATAAACTCGGTCTTGTGGCTTAGCAGACTGATGATTAATTGTAATCCCCTTCCGATAAGGTAAATCCATAAATTCTAACAACTGTTCTAGCGTATAATGATTTAAAAGTTCCAATCGGTCTCCATCCTTAATCTGATAGGTATCCGATACCAGTATACCGTTTGCAAGTACGTACTTAGGGCATAACACTTCTTTGTGATTCACTGCAAATGTTATCGTACTCTTATATTCCGGAAGCTTGGCCACCATAAGAGTTGCATCTGCTCCTGCGGTAGACTCCGTAATTTGTATAATATCATTTTGAGTAATGGAAGCATTTAAACTTACTTGCTTACCATTTAGTATAATAATTGCTCCTTCTCCTGCTTCTCCTCGTGCAAGACGCTCACTTCCATTAAGGGTATAATGTAACGCCCTGCCTCTGCGTGGGAATAGCAATTCATTTGGAAAACCAATAGTAAGTGCTGCATCTACAATTGTTAGATGCGTATTATCATATAATTTAATTCGTTCCCCATTCACCATCACATAGATAAAATTGTTGCGGTTCTCATAATAGTTTAAACAAATACCAATCGGAGTTACTAATAAAGGATCCTTCTTTATCTCTTTTTGTAAGAACTGAACCATATTAAGAACTTCTTCCCCACGAAGAGCAACTCTTTCTTTTGGTAAATTAAGCTTTGACGACAATGCCTCCACAAAATAAGGAAGTTTTCCTCCTCCACCAACAACAAAGACAGCACTCACGGATTTCCCTCCGTTAAGGTATAAAATCTGCTCTGCAATCTGAGCAGTAATTTGATCAATTTCAACGCTAATTGCCTCGTAAATTTCTTCTCTCGTAACTTTATTCGAAAGTCCCATGATATCTTTATAAGAGACGGTCTTTTTCTTTAGAACTGAAGTCTTCATTGATTCTGCAGTTTTAAAATCAACCAAATAGCGTTGCATCAATGTATTAGTTAGCGCATCGCCTGCCTTTGGAATCATTCCATAAGCAATAATACTACCGTCCTTCGTAATACAAATATCGCTTGTGCCAGCACCGACATCGATTAATGCAATATTTAATAAACGAAACTTTTCAGGAATGGCAACATTGATTGCAGCGATCGGCTCAAGTGTAAGATTAACAACTTCAAGTCCTGCTTTCTCAACTGCTGCATACAACCCTTCAATTACTTCCTCCGGTAAAAAAGTTGCAAGTAACTCTACTCCTATTTTATTTCCTTTATGATCTTCTAGGTTTGTCATTACATAATCGTTAAGGTAGTACCTCACTACACTGTAACCGACACAATAAAAGTTACCTTCTTCGGAATTCATTTCTTTACGGAGCTCCTCGTACGCTTTTTCTACCCCGTTTAATTCCAGTGTTCGTATGTGTTCCTCTGAAATGATACCTTCGTTGATTAGGTTATATTCTGCCTTCACAGTAACTGTTTTTAACACACGTCCTGCGGCTGCAATACATACTTCTTTTAGCTTTCTACCAAGTTGCTTTTCTAAGTCCCTTTTTACTTCCCGTATAGTTTCCGCAACTTTATTGATATCATGTATCTGACCATCCAACATGGCTCTGGTTTCATGATATCTGACAGACTGTGAGGCAATGATAAAATCATGCTCATTTTGCTTATATCCAACGGTACCAACAATGCTTCTTGTCCCAATATCAAGACCGAATACCATATTTTCAGGATATGTAATCACGTCCATGTTGTGATTCCCCCTAGTATATTTTACTTTTGCTTAGGTACAATGTCCTATTTATTTCATTTTTAAGCATATTTAAAACAGAAGTTGCATAGCAAATTCTGTTTCAGATTACAATATCTACCAACGATGATACTTCTTACCTATATTATATCACAGATAGTGATTTTTTGCCAAGAAGGTTTAAAAGTTTTCCTCTTCCTTCATTCTCTTTTTTATTCAGAAAGAGACCAAAGGAAGAACTTAATAACTTGTCACTTCCATTTGGTCATCTTTAATTAAAACTCTTATTTTTGCTTATTTTTGTTAAAGTGGATATTCGCAATCCACTTACGCTACTTGTTCCTAACCTCATTACCACTATGTGGTGTTAAATACCGTTTACATTGAAGCCTTAACTCGTCTGCCTTAACATCATTCCCATTTTCAATAATCACGGTACTATTCTTAAGAAAAAATTCCTCTGATTTTTGTTTCCTTATAATGGATTCTATCTTTTCCTCTGAATATCCTCTGGACACCTTTAGCCTCTTCATCCGATCCGCAATAGGAGCATGTACATACCAGATTTCATCACAAAAATTCTGGTACCCTGCTTCAAACAGAAGTGCCGTTTCCACTATGATAGCGGAATAAAGTTTACCTTTAGATTTCACTTCCTTGACCTGGCGTAATACTTCTTGATGGACATTCGGATGTGTTAATGAATTCATCAACTTCACTAGTTCTTCCTTTTGAAAAATAATCTTAGCAAGTTTATTACGATCAATTTCTCCACTGTCATCCAAAATCTCGCTACCAAACTGCTTCACAACCTTCTCGTAGGAACATCCCCCTTGTTTCATCTGATCCCTTGCTATATCATCTGTATAAATAACGTATGTTGAAAATTCCTTTTGTAGTAAATCTGCAACTCTTGATTTTCCACTGCCGATGCCACCGGTAAGCCCTATCACTTTCATAGTAACAACCATGCCTTTCCATAGCCTGCAAACTTTGTTATTTTGCCTCGTACCAGTTACCTCCCCTGGTAACCTCTACTTCAAGCGGAACAGATAGACTTGCAGCTTGCCTCATTTCCTCTTTCATAATCTTTGCTACTTCCTCTACTTCAGATTCATGAGTTTCCACCAACAACTCATCGTGGATTTGAAGTAATAATCTTGATTTTAACTTGCGTTCTTTTAATGCTTGATTCACATGTATCATAGCCAGTTTCATAATATCCGCGGCTGTACCTTGAATTGGCGAATTCATTGCAATTCTCTCTTCTGCAGAACGCTTCATAAAGTTAGAATTCGTAAGGTCTGGAACCGGACGAATTCTTCCATACAAGGTTTTTACAACCCCTGATTCTTTTCCTTCCTCAATTAAACCATCTAGATATGTTTTAACTCCTGGATAAGTCATAAAGTACTTATTAATGTATTCCTCTGCTTCTTTTCTAGTAATATCAAGGTCTTGTCCCAAACTAAAGGAACTGATACCGTATACGATACCAAAGTTTACAGCTTTCGCATTGCTACGCTGTGCACTTGTTACCTCGTCAAACGGGGTACGGAAAACTTCGGAAGCTGTTAAACGGTGAATATCCTGAGCTTGTCTATATGCCTCGATAAGTCGTTCATCTTTTGACATATGAGCAAGCAAACGAAGTTCTATCTGGGAATAGTCTGCATCTAAGAATAGGTAACCTTCCTCAGGAATAAATACTTTTCTAATTTTTCTTCCTAACTCCATACGAATTGGTATATTCTGAAGGTTTGGCTCTGTGCTACTTAGTCTACCCGTTGCTGCAATGGTTTGATTGAAGGTTCCATGTATTCTGCCATCCCCTTCCACATAGGATACAAGACCATCCGCATACGTTGATTTTAGCTTCGTTAATTGGCGGTACTGTAGGATTAATTTTATCACTGGATGTTCACTGCTTAACTTTTCTAAAACGTCAGCAGAGGTAGAATAACCCGTCTTTGTTTTTTTCCCATATGGTAAACCTAGACGCTCAAATAAGATTTCTCCTAACTGCTTTGGTGAATTAATATTAAATGTAGTGCCCACTAATTCAAAGATTTGTTTTTCAAGTTCTACGATACTAACGCCAAGCTGGTCGCCATAATCCCTTAGTCCATTGGTATCAACACGAATTCCTCTTTGCTCCATATCAAATAAAGTATATACAAGAGGCATTTCAATACCTTCAAATAACGGAAGCAATCCTCGTTCTGATAATAGCTTAAGTAGGACAGGATAGATATGGTGAGCTACATAACATTCATAGCATGCTGCCTTTTTATACTCATCTTGATCTAATAGAGACAAGGAAGCATAAGTCCTGCCACCAACTACTTCTTTCTCACTTGGCAAATCAAGTTCTAAATAATTCTTGGCAATGGTTTGATATTCATAAGTGCTAGCGTCTGGTTCTAATAAATAACCAGCAATAGTTACATCAAAACAAGGACTTTCCTCATTTGCACTTAAATATGGCAAATATTTTTTAACATCAAAGATTGCAAGTGTAATCTTTTTCTCAAGAAGTTCATTTAGTTTCGAAGTAAGGAAATCCGGAGTAATAAACCCTTCACAAGGAATGATAAAAGATGCCTCTGGTCCATAATAAACGGAAATGCCAACAAGAAATTTGTCCTCCATCATTAGCTTAATTCCAACAGCATCCTCCGAAGCATACTCTGGCTTCTTGATTTCTTTGATCATAATTTTACTTCCACTTTTTTCGCTAGCAGATTTCTTTGCTTTCTTTAACTTCTTCTGATTCTTTTCCCATAACTTTATCAAGTTAGAAAATAAAGTTTCTGCCTCTTCTAAGTTAGAAGTAATCTTAATTTTATCTGTCTCAAATTGTAAGGTATCTTCTGATGCTTCTTCTCCCTTTGTAACATCTATCTTAATTGTCTTAAATTCCAATTCATTAAAGCACTTCTGTGCATTTTCCGTATTAATTTGAATTCTTAGCTGTTCAAGATTAATATCCTTTAAATCAATGTCTTTTTTTATAGTAGCTAGGGTTTTACTAAGCATAGCAGCCTTTTCTCCTACAAGCTCACTATCACTTATCTTTAATAGCGCATTGATTGGAGTTCTCTTGATTCCAAGCGTTTTCCAATACTCATTAATCTCTTTCTTACCTGCTTCATCTAACTGATTAAGCACCTCATAAAGATGCTCCACTGTCTTATATTCTTTTATTAAGGCAACTGCAGTTGCTTCTCCTACTCCAGGTACACCCTTTATGTTATCAGAGCTATCCCCTTGAATTCCTTTTAATGATGGAACGGATGCGGGCACAATACCAAATTCTTTCTCAACTAATTCCGGTGTAAATAAAAAGGTACGATCAGGTACATTCATTGCCTTCTTACTTAAACCGTATTTTTCATATAATTCATCTGTCTTCTTTGCTGTACTATGAATTAACCAAAGGTTTGTCCGCTCTGTAATTAATTGAAGATAATCGTTATCCTTTGTCATGACACGAACCTGGACTTCCCCTTCAAACTTCTGGCATAAGGTTCCGCTAAAATCATCTGCCTCATAACGTTCATCCATAAACTGAACAATTCCCATTTCTTCCAAAACATGTTGACAAAGTTTGAATTGATCCTTTAACGGTTCTAACGTTTCTCCTCGATTTCCTTTATAATCTGGATAAATCTCTCTTCGGAATGTATTACGGCTTATATCCCAAGCCACCGCTAAATAGGTAGGCTTTTGCTCTTTTATAATCTTTAATAAAACTCTTAAAAAACCATACACAGCATTTGTATATACTCCCGTAGTTGTTTGCATAATCCTTGGGAAATACTTTTCTTTTTCCTCCATGGTCTTTGCAAACATAATTTCCTTTGGTAGATTACCAAAAAACTGAGTTGATAGAAGACTGGAACCATCGATAACCAATAAGTAATCGTCTTCTTTCCTATCCTGTTGCTTATTTATAATATCGCTCATATGAATAACCATGCCTTTCCATAGCCTACAAACTTTGGGTCGTAGGCGCAAAATTAATGTGTGAAAAAACTTGTTCACACTACTATTTAATAAATACCGAAACTGTATTTTACCGAAACTGTATATTTACTTAATCGGTATTTTCTTTGTTATCTATTTCTAAAAGTTCACGTTGATTAACATAAATTTGCCGTACTATCTCATATTCTTCACGATTCTTTCGATAAAATTCAAGTCTACCTTCCTTCACCTTCGTAACATAATCACTTGCCAATGCATCATAGTCAGTACGGATACGATACATCGGATCATATCTTCTTGGAATCCCTGAGTATCTAAGGATATACGGTGGTTTTGTTGGCGCAGCAGGAATTTCTGACAGCTTACGTATCGATAGACTGGAGATAATGGTTACTCCAAACACAACTAACGAAAACACGATTCTTCGATTTACTTTATTTCGTTTATTTCTTCGGATATGTTCTTCACAACTACGGATTTTACGATTCAGTTCCTCTGTAAAATTGTTCGACATCTCCTTATCTTCGTCTAATAGCTTAATTGCAGTTAGTAAGGCATAATATACCTCTAATTCTTCTCTACAGACCGGACATTCTTTTACATGGGCAAGGAAACCTTCTAATTCGGTCATGCTAAGCTCATTATTAATGAATGGTGTAATTAATCTTTGCGCATTGAGGCAATGTTCATTCAGGCAATCCATGACCTATTCTCCTCTCTTTACATTACTTAGCTCTTTTTAGAATGCCAACTGCGTCCTAAAAATATATACTTATTCTACACTGATTTTTCGCAAAATGCAAACTTTTACCTTGAGAGTAATTCTTTAAATCAGCTCTATTCCTTAAGATATTACCCTGAAATATTACAGACTTTCAAAAAAATAACAGCACCAATTCTTGTAGTTTACTCTTAGGTTTTTCAATTTTGACAACAATTTATACAATTTATACTTGCATTATTAAAAGTAATGTGATAGAATAATCTTCGCTAAGTCGGTAACTTATGTGACTGGCATTTTAGTCAAATTAATTAATTCCATAGTTCGCATTAGTGGCGGAACGGCAGACGCAACGGACTCAAAATCCGTCGGGGGCAACCTCGTGTGGGTTCAAATCCCACCTGATGCATTATATTTTAGAACTTTGCATACCTTGGTTTTATCGGGATTGCGAGGTTTTTTTCTTTGTAAATCAGCATGGACAACTTATATAATACTGAGGATAAAAATGAAAACGCAAATTAACTTTTTGAATTGAATAAAACAATTTTAATATTAACTTTAAAATAATTCATCATCAGTGAATAATTTGTTTCAAAATAACCATAATAAATAGTGAGTACCGAAATAGATTCCAATAACGATTTTATCGTTGAGAATTAAGAGTAAGTATTCATACAAATAGAATAGTGTCTCAAAAGTAATGTAGCATGAAATTATGATCCCGAATTAAGGAGAGATGGTAAAATGGAGGCTTTAGGAGATAACGAAGTTTAACTATTAAAACAATTCAGGAAGAAATTATGATTCCGGAAGGAGAAATGGTAAAATGGAGGCTTTCGAATATAACGAAGTTTAACTATTGAAGCAATTCAGGAAGAAGATTTTGATAATCTTAATAGTAGAAGCTAAATATTATTAATGAGACTCAAAAAGACAAAAGCAAGGCTATCATAGTCCTTGCTTTTGTCTTTTTGATTATCATAAATAGCTATAAGCTATTCAAAGCTGGTAGATCTATTAACTCTAACGGAAGAAGAACAGCCACCAGAAAGGAAACCTTCTGTCAAAATGATGTCTTCTGTCGAATTCGTCTCTTCTCTCCATTTCATGTCTTCTATCAAAATCCATTCTTCTTCTAAATTCATCTCTCATTTCCGGCTCATTTCTTCTGTCAAATTCAAATCTTTCATTTTCTCTAAATTCATTTCTTCTTTCCATTTCATTTCTTTCGTTTCCTCTAAATTCATTTCTTCTTTCCATTTCATTTCTTTCGTTTCCTCTAAATTCATTTCCTCTTTCAATTTCATCTCTTCTTTCAGAATCGATTCTGTTACGTTCCATAGGAAATTCTACGTTACGGAAATTATCCATATTGCTCCTTACCAGGTTCATTTATAATTTAATATACTTTAATATATGCTAAAAATGATTTTGCGCCACTTACAACAACCGAATCAAATCTCAATTTATTTCTATCCAAGAATTAATTGTAGATATTTGTCAATCCATTGTTAATTCCAATATTTCCATGTTATCTCTTAACTTCCTATAATTAAGTATTACATAATTATTACGAATATG
>NZ_DAMADT010000042.1:0-11229 GCF_031997925.1 Lachnoclostridium sp.
CCTAAGCCACTCTTTGCTTTACTGGGTTATTCACATAGCCCTTACCCCTCACTGAAACTGCTATTATTTATCACTATAAAATTAAGAGCTTTTAGTACTTATAAAAAAGACCTATTACAAAATATTTTACCTTAGATTTGGTAACTTATTTTGCAACAGGTCTTTTTTCAGCCCCTATTATAAATCTTTTCTTTTATCCTTTGCATGAAGCATAAAGGCTCCTAATAGCATAAAGCCGATGACAACCAGTAGTATGTATATAAAATCTACTTTAGCAGGAGCTTCCTCTGTAGTAGCCTGTCCTTCTTGTTTCGGATTCTCATTAATCGGCTTGTTTGTTTGTTCCCTAGGCAAAGTTTCCGATTTAACCAGGAATGTATCAAATACCACAGACTTTAATACGGTTACGTTATCAATTCCATTGTCAAATTCCTCTGAATATGCTGGTATAATTCCAAACGCCTCCATTGGATGAACTGAAGCTGATAAACATAACACTATCATTAGCAAGAAAATGACTTTCTTCAATATATTCACCCCTTAACGTATACCCATGTATTTAAATTTTGATATCCCCATATTTATTATAAGGCCTTTGGAATTATATGTCAAACATTCCTTTGTATTTTTTTACATTTCTATACAGTAATTCACATTTCATAGAGTTTAAACGATTTATCTTTCGATTATGTAATGTATATGTGAAATTATTTTTTTGTATTATCCCATATTTTTCACTTTCTTCAATATTTTCTAGGAAAATTTATTTTTCTACATTATCTCAAGGTGTTTTGTATTATTCAAATACAAGATTTTCCATCCTCGTATCGCAAACAATGAATTCCCGACAATTAGAACAACTCATCCATTAATACCTAGAACAACCGATGTGCTCTATGATAAACGGTTCCCCATCAATATGTTTTTTTATCTCTTCAGGTAAACGACTCATATAGTCTTTTGTAACTGTAAATTTTCCAAGTATATCATCTGATAATATGTATGCTACCGTTTCTTCTACAAACTTATCTGCTTCTTTCTCATTTAAATAAGGATATTCACGATCTAGGTCTCTTACAGACGATTCATAAAATTCTACGATATATTTTATTCGATCTGCGAAAGCAGACTCATCAAATTCCTTCATATAAGAATTCTTAAATTCATTGGCTTTTTTCAGCTCGTCAAATGGCCAGAATTCTTGGTGTAAATACTGACCAGTCTTCGTTTGGTACTCCACAGTCCGGTGCAATATTACCAACAATAAATTCGTGTGGTAAGATATCAAAAAGTTGCTCAAATACTCTATCCCCCACCCTTAAATGAACCATCCAAGACGCCATTAGTATCTACTCCTTCCCTAATAAACTTATTTTCTACATACAAACATTCCTGCCTGTTTTGTAATCTCAACTTGTCTTTTTTGCCGGAACAGCTCTACTAAATAATACTCAAACTCTTTACGATACCCATGGAGCACTTCTGTTTGATTTCCATGACAAGAAAGAACATAGTGAAGCAATGGACGATAATCATCTAAAATTAATCTATCCTTATAATCCATTCTATTTACAGAAGAAAAATGAGGCTGTAAATAATTCCTCGCATTTTCTAATCCAAATAAATCCGAAAGATTTACTTCCGAAAGAGTAATCTTAGGATTGAACTTTTTCGTTATCTGCTCAATTTCCTTCATATGTTGTTGTCCGTAAGCTGTACAAACAAATACACCATTCGGCTTTAAAATACGCGCAATTTCTTCGCAAACCTTATTTCGATCATTCGCATAGAAGAGTACATGATTGGCAATCACAAGATCAAAGGTTTCCTTAGAAAAGTTAAGATGATTAATATCCATAACATGATAGGTACAAGATAAGTTTGTCTGATCTATGGCTTCTTTTGCAACCTTTACCATCCCATGTGATATGTCCGTTATTGTTATTGATAATTTATCTGGTAGAATAGCTTCGTTTTCTACCCAAAAGGTACCATTACCGCAGCCAAGTTCTAATATCTTTTGATTTTTAGCAAAAGGAATATGATTTGCTAGGAAAGGATACCAGCCTTCAGGGTTCTTTGAGTACTTTTTATGTAATAAGATTCTAACATTGAGATGATCTGCATTTTTATAATTCTCTCTGATACTTTGTTTCATATTCATTGCATGAATAATATCTGTAATCTTATCCCAACTAATCTCCTTATCAGATTGTAACATATCATCTGCTTGATCTATCGTAGATTTAATAACTTCTAACTGATTTATCTTTGATTGCAGTAACTGCTTTTGCAGATGGAGAGAGTCTCTAAAACTCTCCCTATCCACTGTGCCGCTCGCCATACTCTCAATTTCTTCTAAGCTAAAATCAAAAAACTTTAATGCTAATATCTTTTGGAGTTTTAGAAAATCTGAATTCGTATATAAACGATAACCTGAATCTGTTAGTTTTGATGGCGGAAGTATCCCTATCTTATCGTAATACCGAAGTGTTCTGATTGAAATGTTAGCGCACTTAGCAAATTCACCTACAGTAAAATAAACGTTCTCTTGGTTTAGTTTCATAAATTCCCTCATTTCTCCATCGTCTTTTATAAAGACTAACTCAACGCAATCCGTACTCCTTTAGATACCAATCTATTGTAACAGCCATCCCTTTCTCAAAGTCGGTTTTAGGTGCCCAACCGAGATTTCTCTCTATTTTTTCCGTATTAACTGCATATCGTTTATCATGTCCAAGACGATCCTCTGTAAATTCAATCAAGTCCATTGATAGGGACGAATCCACGTGTTCTTTTAGATAATGAAGGATGGTAGTGACAATATGAAGAGCACTCATCTCTTGATGACTCCCGATATTATATACCTCTCCTAACTCACCCGTTAATAATACAGAATCCATCGCTATGCAGTGATCCTTAACAAAGAGCCATTCTCTTATGTTTTGTCCATCTCCATACACTGGTATCTTCTTATGATTCAAGCAGTTTTTGATACACTTTGGAATTAACTTTTCCTCATGTTGATATGGGCCAAAATTGTTACTACACCTTGTCTGTACAATTGGTAATCCATAGGTCTTATGATAAGCAATCGCAACCATCTCTCCTCCTGCTTTGCTTGCAGAATAAGGATTATTCGGGTGTAATGGCATATTCTCCATAAATTGTCCAGATTCCTCTAAATCACCATATACTTCATCGGTTGAGACATGTAGAATCCTCTTATCACTTATATCATCTCCCCAAATGTTATGAATAGTATGATAAAGCACCCTAGTCCCAATGACATTGGTTTGAAAAAATTCGGTATCTGATTGCAAACTTCGGTCAACATGAGATTCTGCTGCCATATGCACTACATAATCTATCTGCTCTTCTTTAAAGATTTTTGTTAACAATTCTATCTCTAAAATATCCCCTTGCACAAACCGATAGTTTTTCTTCTCTTCAAATTCTTCTAACCACTTACGATTTCCTGCATAAGTTAGCTTATCATAGTTAATAACCCTAACATCCTCACCGTAAGATTCGAAAAGGTACTTAATAAAATTAGTTCCAATAAACCCTGCACCACCTGTAACAAAATATGTTTTCATCCTTACCTCCATTCTGGCACTTTTGTGCCTACCAAAGAACGATAGCGAATTTTGTACGATATTATATTGTACGGCATTATCGTATACCACTATAAAATCGTATGCTATCATTGATTTGTTTGCGCGTTCTAAGATCACGTGATAACTGGAGTATAAAGGGTGACGCAAGGAGAGAGTCAAATGTTATTTTTAATAATGATTTTTAATAATGAAATATTATAATTGAGCCCACCAACAAGCATTTTCAGTTCTTGCTATTGAATTAATCAATTATGCAATTAAACGGATAGTTCATTTATATTCCTCCATTTAAGATATAGTCAACCTTAAATAAATCCTCTATATAAAGTTTGAGAATATATTTATTAAGAACCCAAGTATAATGACAACTACAATAAAATTTACTCCAGAACTTATGTTTCTTGTATACTTTAGCATACGTAATCTCGTTAAATCATTAAGTTCATCCGCTGATAAGCCCGATGGAATACTATAATATAACTTCTCTAGTTTTGGATCATAGCATAAGTTGTCCGGTAAGGGATGTCCTTCCTTCTTTAAATTAGCTAATTCCTCGTGTTGTTCTTTTGAGCAATAATCTTTGTATATATACCCGAATTCTGCATAAAGTGTATTTAGTTCTTTCCGAGTTTCCTTCTCCTGTTCAATCTGATTATACTTCATCTAATCCCCCTTTTCGAAATAACTTTTCACCTCATTCACATTATATAGTTTTATGTCGTATGTTATATAATCTTAACATGAATTGCAGTTAAATTCCATATTTTCCTATCTTTTGCTCAATAGATAAAATATAGAAAATAATTGTAGCCTGGTTAATTAATATTCATTATCTATAATGATTTGTATCACTGGTTTATTGCGAGCATAGCAATCACAAATAACATAAAAATCACCACAGCACTTAAATATGCTATGGTGATTCCTTCTTTCATGATGCAATCATTTTAAAGAATATGCTATTCGACTTGAAAGAGCGCAAATACTCTCCTCCCCACTCCTCTTAGGTGTTATCGAATAGCGAGAGCATATATCCTAGTGATACACTTCAAACTCCGCAATTTGACCTGCTGCTGCACCTGTGTTTGCGGTAAACGTTAGCTGAACATAACGTGTCTCTATGTTATCTAGCTTAATCTGAACCTCATTCCCCCTATCAGGATCAAATGTATATTGTTTGGATGGTACTATTTCTGTAAAAGTCTCATTATCATCACTAATTGATATAGAGAAATCCTGTGTTCTCTTTCCCCAGATACTCATTGGAGAGAGACGAACACGTATCGTATGTATAGAGTATACCTCTTCTAAATCTAATGTTATGATATTCGGATAGCTTTTAGGCTTTCCCTCCCAATAAGAAACTCCAGTGGCGATACCATCCGTTACTTTCTTTGCGGTATAACTTTGAGTAAAACTATTAGCGGTAGCCTTCTTTCCAAGTGCTATATTTTCCCCCTCAGGAATGGTGGCAACATATTCTTCCTTAATAAAATCAGGGTGTTCTAATGCTTCCGTCTGGTCTATTGCATCTAGCGTAGATACATGTGTTTCTATTGTTTCCCTCACCACCGGTTCTTTCGTAGGTAACCGAAGGGTATAGACTGAAAGTAAGGCATTTAGAACTACTAACAATAAGATAATAACTCGTTTTTTGTTCATCTTTCCCTCATTTCTACACAGCTTTTGTCTTTCCTTCAAGACAATGCGTATTATTAAGTTTTGTATCGTGGTTAAGAGGACACAAAATATTGATTTCCTTCTTACTCAAGAATAATATTCTTTGCAGTCTTTTCATCTACTTCAAATTTTCCTTGTTCCAGACTTGTGACCTTTTCTCCTAACACATTGATATTCTTTAAGGTAACACCATCAATGTTATGCTCTGCATCAAAGCCTTTCATTCTTGAGGCGCAGTTTTTACCACCAAGCACATCAACTCCATCAATTACAACATTTTTGATAGTTCCGCGCTCTCTAGTAGAAGACCAATTAGAACTCTGTGCAATATTAATGTCAATGAGGTATGGTAACTCATCACCATCTCCACTTCCCATCTGAGCATTCTCAACTACAATATTTTTAAAGGTTATTCCGCTTATCGATGCATCGTCTGCATTGTGAACTGATATTACAGGCTTATGGAAGTTGTGAAGTACAGTGATATTCCCAAAAGTAATATCAGAGATAAAAGCATTCTCTCGCTTGCCTTTATTCGTTTCATATCCAACCTCCATGGACTGTGCAAAATCCGTCCATAACTGCATATTATCAAACTTTATATTTTTTGAGTTATCATCATAATTTTTAATTACCAAAGAATCATCCCAGCTTCGAACAAAACTATTTTTTACCGTGTAATCTTGGCAGGACTGTAACGTAATACCATCCCCGTTTGGCCTAGAGGATATAATTTTTATATTATCTATCGTACCGTTTTTAGAATTAAATGCCTGACATACCCAAGCATTCGGATTTAATACAATAATATCATTAATCGAAATGTTCTCGCAGTTATCAAACTTTAATGGTATGTATGCTTCTTTTCCCTTCCATCCTTTGAACTTAGAGCCATCAATAATTCCTCTTCCGCGAACGGTGATGTTCTTAGCAAAATTAGCATTTACTATGCCATGAATAACAGCACCACCTGAGATATAAAGAGTTTGATTATCCTCAAGGATTATATTTTCAATATTCCATTCTCCAGGTCCTATATATACAACATCTTTATCATCTTTGGATGGTATATCCGTCTCTATTTCATTTGCAAATAAATGTACCGCTCTTTCTGGTGATTTATTAAACATAATGGTATATTGGTCAGGTTTTGTAATCGTAAATGTAACAGTATGATTTTCCGCATCAATAACTGGTGTAATTCCATAGTTGAATGGACTTATGCTAGCTGATTCTAAGTCAATACCAGGTACCTTAATTGTTACCTCTACGACACCTTCAAAATCAAAATAGGTAATTGGAGTCCTTGCATTTGGAGGCATGTAATCGCTATACCATCTTCTTGAATGATTTACATTCGTATCATACACGTAACAATCATAACCATTTACCGTTACTAAAGTATCGGTACAATGAAGCAGTGAAAAATCTTTTGAGCTCTCATTTGCAGAAACCAAATCCTCCTCGGTAGCATCACGTAAAGACTTTGGACCATCATACAAGACTAGATTTGTTTCCTGAATCGAAATAACCTCCTTTGCAGGCCTTTTCTTATTCACTACAATAACTAAAAGACCTATCAGGCATACGAATAATACAACAATTGCGATACCTTCCAACTTACGAAACTTTTGGCTCATATAGCTCCTCCCTAGTTTTACAATTTTTTAGCATACCGTATTCTGGTGCTTAAAAATTGTATGATATCTGTAACATCAAGTCCCAATCTGTCTCACTTAATAATGTCTCTGAATCAAAATCTGCCCCTAAAAACTTTCGTTCTGGTCCTACTGCCAAACTCTTCATTCCTGCCGCTTTTGCAGCTACAACACCCGCAAAGGAATCCTCTACGACAAGACATTCCTTCGGCGGCAAACAAAGTTTTCTAGCAGCAACTAAAAATACTTCCGGATCTGGTTTTGATTTTGTAACATCAATTCCACAAGAAACTGCATCAATACTTGGTGAAAGTCCTGTTTTTTCTAAAATAAGCGGAGTGTTTTTTGAGGCTGAACCAACCCCTATCTTGATTCCTCTTATCTTTAGCATTTCCAGTGCTTCTTTTACATCCTTTAACACAGCTGAATCTTCAAGTGAGTCTAGCATTTCTACATAGTAGTTGTTCTTTCTATCCGCAAGTAACTCTTTTTCCTTATCACTATAATCTAGGTTTCCTTTCTTTAATACTATTTCTAAGGACTCCATCCTACTAACCCCTTTTTGTGCTTTGTTGTCCTCTTTCGTGTAATTATTTATATTTAATTCTCTTGCTAGTTTAGACCATGCTTCATAATGTAGTTCATCGGTGGAAACCAAAACACCATCTAAATCAAAAATAACTCCTTTAATCATACTTTTCTCCTTTCATTGTGTGTCAAAGCAGATATCCGCCATTTGCTTACGCTACTTGCTCGATTCTTTGAATACCCACACTGTTATCCTTAAAAATATCCTCTATACATTTTCAAAGTTTAATGGTAAACTTACGCTATTAGGTTTAACCTTAAACCTGTTAAAAGGAGGGAACGTTTCTTGGCTACAATTAAAGATATTGCTCAAATCGTTGGCGTCAGTTGTACCACTGTTTCTAATGTAATAAATGGAAAATCAGGTCGTGTATCCGCTGAAACCATTGCAAGAATAAATGACACTATCAAAGAACTTGGTTATGTACCGAATATGTCTGCCCGTTCTTTGGTTTCTAATAATTCTAAAGTGATAGGAATTATCAATCACTTAATCGTAAATAAACAAGAAAACTTCATGGAGGACCCTTTCCACTCTGCCTTTATTGGAGCAATTGAAGCTACCTTACGGGAGAATGGTTATTATTTAATGTTACGTACAGTAGAAACTGCCGATGACTTACAAACCTTTCTTCGAAACTGGAATGTAGACGGACTTTTCTTTACCGGTATATTTAAAGATTCTTTTTATGAGGAATTAACAAAGCTATCGATACCGATTGTATTAATTGATAGTTATGTCAGTCATCGTAACATGTGTAATGTTGGTCTTGAAGATTATAAAGGCGGTTACCTTGCTACAAAGCATTTATTAGAACACGGACATCGAAACATTGCCTTTGTATCCCCTCTGATAAAAGAAAATGGTGTTCTCTATCAACGTTTACTTGGATATAAGCAAGCATTACAAGAATTTCATATTCCAATTCGTGATGAGATGATTTTTTTAGCTGGCATGGATGTTGCTTCCTGCTTACATACCGGCGCTAAAATCGCAGCAAGAAATGATATTACTGCACTATTTGCAACAGCAGATATTATGGCTGCTGGAATAATTGCGGGACTTCGTCAGGCTGGAAAACGTGTTCCTGAAGATATCTCCATTATTGGGTTTGACGATTTAAGTATTAGCCGCATTACCGATCCTCCACTAACCACCATCCATCAGGATGCAAATGAGAAAGGTAGACAAGCGGCCTACTTTATGCTAGACCGCCTGGAAAATCGTACTCTAAAACAAAGAGAGATTATACTTCCGGTTCACTTGGTAGAAAGAAACAGTGTCTTAACTATCTAAATAAGTACTGCGAAAGCATCTTCCTTCGTCACCGTAACTCTATATTTTTTCCCACCTATTTGTACTGAAAAACTTAACTCTGTTATGGAAGAAGGAAGGCATGGCTTAACAGCAATACTTCCTTCTTTTATTGTTAGTCCGGCAAATCCATATACTGCTGTCATATAAGCCCCACCAGCAGCGGCAGGGTGAGTTCCTCCAATATAAAGAAGCCCTGCCCATTCCTTCCCACCGCCTTTTAAATCAGCCATAGCTGACTTTAAAAAGAATGGATATGCCTCGTCGGGATTATCACAATAACATGCTAATAATGCATACATACAAGCACTTAAACTTGACCCATGCTCTGTTCTTGGCTCATAATAGTCCCAATTCTTTTGTAATACTTCCTGTTCATATTCGTCACGAAACAATGCTAATGTGGTCACCACATCTGCTTGTTTAATAATTTTTGTATCAGCAGCTACCCCATACGCACCACCCCAATATTCTTTTGGATGTATAACTTTACTTCGAACTTCGTCAAGGGTAGTATCTTTCAATTTATAGTATCCATCAAACTGCTCTACTAGCTTCGTATATTTATCCGGAATCTTTATAAATATCCGTTTGGAAGCTTCTTCAAACTTTGTTAGTAAGGCTGACAGCCCATACTGTTTGGCTAATTTATTTTGTGTCTCCTGAGAAAGTTTTGATACATTTTGAATTAATTCAACCGCCATATCAAAGGTATACTTTGCCATACGGTTGGTATAAAAATTGTTATTCACTCTTTCATGGTATTCATCTGGTCCTACCACATCATGTAATTCAAATTGTCCAAAAGGAACTTTTTGAAGTAGCATGGAGTAATAAAACTGTGCACACTCGAATACTACCTCAACTCCTCCTTCTTCAAGAATGGAGTAATCATTTGTCGTATGAACATAAGACATCAGCCCATACACAACTGCCGAGGATATATGAATCTGTTTATCACGAAAGTAAGTGCGCATTGGGCGTTCGGTAAAAACATCGATAACATTATAATCCGAACAAGCCTCGTATCCACCCTCTTGACTCTCCCATGCGTAAAATGCTCCTAAATAACCATACTCCTTCGCCTTCTTTTTCGCACCTTCTAAAGTATCAATCCGGTATTTCACTAAACTCCGTGCGACCATTGGCTCTGTATAAAGGTAGAATGGAAGTAAGAACATCTCCGTATCCCAAAATACAGCACCTTTATAAGTCTGTCCTGATAGACCTCGTGCCGGTATTGACATACTCTTACTATGTCTTGGGGCTATACTAATCAGATGATATAAAGAATAATTTAGTGCCTGCATAGCTTCCTCATCACCTTCTATTAGTACTTGATCTCTTTCCCAGCATTTTTTCCACCATTCCATATGATTGCTTTTTAAGGTTCCGTAACCTTGTAGAAGGGCATGATGCAATAGGTCTTTATTCTCCCTCTCATATAAATCACTATCTTTTTCTGTATAGATTCCTATGTATTTATAGAAACACACCATCCCATTTGCAGATAACGAGATTGTAAATCGATTTAATATTTTACTTTCTGCTTTTACAACCTCATGTGTATATTGCTGTTTCTTTCTTTGTTCTAAACAGTCTGGAATAACATCATCCAAGATACGCAAAGAGGTGATCTCCCAAACACTGATTCCTAACTTCTTCTCTGAAGTATTCGCATGGACTGACAGTTCAAAAGTATTCTCTTCTTTGCTGGAACTTGAAAACTTTACATTGTTAAGGTGAGGACCATTGATATCCCAAACATCTGCATCAATTCCAGATACTAAAGTTACTTCCATATCAGCATTCGTATGAATGCAATATTTCATACAAATAATGTGAGGTTGCTCCATACAGCAAAAACGCTCACTTTCGACTGTAATCTCTCCATGCTTGGTAGGATAGGAAGTCTTCCTACCAAACACACCATGAGAGAAATCTAAGGTAATCTGATGAGATTTCATCTCTGAATCAGGTAATCCAATTCGCTCACCCGCAATCTCAATGTAAGTGTAAAGAGCATTGGGAGCATTGATGGGTTCCCGAAATTTTTCTCCAACTTGATCGTAAATTCCGGAAAGATTAATGGCAACTAATTGGTCCTTTTCATATTCCTCGAGAGTACCTCGAATTCCCATATATCCGTTGCCTATGAAAAATTTATTACCAAGCGTTGTTACGAGATTGCTGTCATAACCATTTTCCGTCAGCGTCCAATCCATAACTTTCCTCCCCCATTCCTATGCCGTCTTGGCGCATCTTAAGTTCGTGGATGCAGCGCAGAACACAAACTTACTGAGTAATAGAATTAATCAATTAATTAAGGGTAACGGTGCCCTTTTTTTGGTTAACCTGGTATCTCAAG
>NZ_DAMADT010000042.1:11239-37119 GCF_031997925.1 Lachnoclostridium sp.
TAATTTCGATTGATCTAAGATATATTCCTTCCCATAGATTTTTACAAAAACATCACTTCCCTCGAGTACCTGAAACGCAGCTTCCCTTTTTGATATCTCGATTAATATTACACTACCACGATACCCAATACGGAAGGAGTAGGAAGTCCAAGTCTCTGGAATACTTGGCATAAAACTTAGGAGTTCTCCATCTGCTCTCATACCACCAAATCCATATACAATATTCATCCAAGCTGCTGCAATCGAAGTTGTATGTAGTCCTTCTCCAGTATTACGATTATAGTTATCCAGGTCCATTCTTGTCGCAAAACCAAAGAACTGATAAGCTTCTTTGTATTTCTTTAACTGACTTGCTAGAATAGAATGAACCGATGGAGACAAGGAACTTTCGTGTATACACCTTGGCTCATAAAATTCATAGTTTGCTTTTAACTGATCTATTGTAAAGTTTGAATTAAACAAAAACATCATCATTAAGACATCCGGTTGCTTAATCATATCGTTTCGATAGATTCTATCATAGGTCCAATGGTGATAAAGAGGAAATTCCTCTATTGGTATCGCATCTACATCTACATGAGGGAGGTCAAAATACCCTTGATGCTGTTCAAATAACAAGGTATCAACATGATAAGGTATCCACATGGAGTCTGCTTTTTTCTTAAAATCTTCGATCTCCAAACTGGATACGTGATAATTATTTGCCATCTCCTGCTCACTTAATCCTTCTTCTTTAAGCTGCTTAATGACATCATAAGTATACATTAGTGTCATTTTACCAAGAGCATTCGTATAACAATTGTGATTTACCATCATCTGAAATTCATCTGGTCCCATCACACCATAATATCCATACTTAGTACCGTCAGCGTTATAGTCTCCCCTCGTAACTAACATACGGCTTATCTCAATTAACATAGGAAGTCCATATTGATGTAAAAATTCAACATCATTCGTTAATTTCACATAACTCCAGATTCCATAGGCAACTCCTGTGGAAGCCTGGAGCTGTAGGCTTGAATGCTGCCATAAACTACAACACTCTCTGCCGCTAATTGTTGCAATTGGATAAAATGCTCCCTTACAATCCAATTCTTTTGCACGTAGTTTTGCTACTTCTAACGTCTCATAGCGAAACATTAATAGATTTCTCGCTGCCTTAGGGTTATTGAATAAATAGAATGGTAAACAATATGTCTCTGTATCCCAAAAAGCATTACCGCTATATGCTTCTCCCGTTAAACCTTTAGCACCAATATTGGTTCCAGCTTCTGTTCCGTGATATGTCTGATGCATTTGAAAAATACAGTAACGGATACCTTGTTGATTTAAATCGTCTCCTTCAATCACAATATCCGATTCTTTCCACTTTTCTTCCCACCATAAGGAATTCCTAACAAGAAGGGCGTCATAGCAGAAGTTCACTCTTTCTCTCCACTTCTCTTCGCATTTAACGTTAAACTCTTCATAGTCAGACGCATGATTTTTCTTACAAACTAGATTACAGATTACTTTTGTAATTACCGTCTCAGATAGTTTTTTTAATTCCATCTGATAAGCTATTGAGATCTTGTTTTCTTCTCTCTCAATGTTACCTGCTACTGAATTTGGTACTTCGATTTTACACATGGAAGCAATTTTTTGACCTGTGTTCTTCGTAGTACCAACTAAAATTAAGCTATCTTCTTCCAGGCTATTTTCTTCTTCCAGGCTATTTTCTTCTGCCGCACTATCTTTTTTAGCGCTACCCTCGCTACAGGTAAAATAATTTTTCCCTGTCATATAATGAGGTCTTGTAAAATCCAATCCAAGACTAATGTCAATGTTTCCATCAAAATTAAGTGGCAGGAGTCGTATTCTCTGTCCAGCCATACAAGCGTCACTCATGGATAAAAAACGCTCAAACACGATTTCTAATTGTTTTCCATTTTGTAATTCCCATATAAAACTACGCTTTAAAACGCCTGTTTTTAAGTCAAGGAAACGACGGAACTGATTTATTTTTACCTTCGCTAAATCAAGCTGCTCTCCGTCTAAAGATACTTTCGTATAAAAATAGTCCACCGAATTCACCATAAATTCGGTATTATCTATAATGCCTTTATAATTTTGTGAGGAAACTTCAGCTCTTTCATAAATACCATTGAAATAGCTTCCTACTAAACTATCGGAAGAATATCCTTCTTCAAAATATCCACGGACTCCCATATATTCATTTCCTAAGGAAAATATGGATTCCGATACTTTTGCGTAGTTTGGGTCAAATCCTTCTTCAATAATTTGAAATGGATCCGCTTTATAATATAAATCTGCTATTTTTGCCATAGTCTATCCCTTTATTGCGCCCATTGTGGCACCCTCTGTTATTTTTTTCTGGAAGATGATAAATAATACAGTTGGAGGTATCATAGAAAATGCTACCGCGCGTAAAACTTCAACATCGGTTGCATTCGAAGTACGGAATGCGAACAATCGAACCATTACTGTTTCCTTTCCTGATCCATCCAAAACAAGATAAGGTAGTAGGAAATCTGACCAAGAAGATGTAATTGCAAAAATCATTATAACAGCGATAATTGGCTTTGATAATGGTAAAACAATCTGTTGAAATACGCGTAAAACACCACAGCCATCTAGTCTTGCTGCCTCCAACAATTCCGATGGTAGACCCTCAAAAAATTGTTTAAACATTATGACAAAAAATGCATTTGCTCCAAATGCCAGCCATAGAGGTATAAAAGATTGATTAAGTCCGACACGATTAATGTTAACAAAAAGAGCAACAACACTCGTAGTAGCAGGAATTAGCAAACTCCACATGACAAGACCCATTATAATTTTATGTCCTTTTGGACGTAAAATAGCTAAACCATATGCGAGTAACCCGTTAAAGATAACAGCACATACAACAGAGCCAGTAACTGAAATAAATGAGTTGATATAAAACTTCAAGAATCCCAAGTCCTTCCATGTCTTTGCAAAGACACTGAAGTCAAAGTGACTTGGAAGAATGGTTTCACTTTTTCTAAATTCTTTAATATCTTTAAAGCTCGCCAAGAAAACCCATATTGCAGGGAAGATGGATATTACAAACATCAAGAAGCAAAGAAGTAAGATAAGAATACAGAGTATTTTTATCTTCTTTGAATGAAGATCGTAAAATCGTATGGTTCCATCTTTTTTCTTACGATATTTTTCAAAAAACATACTCTACCTCCTAATCTTCTTTCTTTGTAGTAAGTTTAAAGTAGATTCCACTTAAAATAATTAAAACAATGCAAATCATGACCGATAATGCTGCAGCCATTGGATATTTATAATCACGGAAAGCATAGTTATATACAAGCTGCATAATAGAAATACTAGCATTGTTCGGCCCACCATTGGTCATTACCAATGGTTCATAGAGTATCTGAAATACTGCAATAACCTGTAGTATTAATAATGTCTTAGCTAAGGAAAATACACTTGGCAGCGTAATATAGCGAATTCTTTGCCTAATCCCTGCTCCATCAATCGTTGCTGCCTCATATAATTCAGGATTAATACCGCTAATACCAGCCATATAAATAAGCGAAGTAGATCCAGCACTCTTCCAAGTCATGGCTATTACAATCAGCGGAATTGTTAACGCAGCATTATTTAACCATTTCTGACTTTCAATTCCAATCTTAGATAATAAAATATTTAAAACACCTGTATTACCTGGACGAAAGAAAAATCCCCACATCATAACTGTGGCAAGTCCAGGGATTATATTCGGAAAGTATACCCCCACTCGAAATAAACTACGAAGATGTATGGTCTCTGTGATAAGAAGTGCTATTATAATAGGCACTGCAAATCCAATCACTAATGACCAACCTATGTAAACAAACGTATTTTTTAATGCATCCATAAAGTCTGGATGCCGTAACACCTTTAGATAGTTATCAAAACCAACAAAATCTTCTGTATGAATCCCCTTAGCCGTATATAACGATAACCGAACGCTTTCAATAAGGGGCTCCCATACGAAAAATGCAAACAAAATGATTGAAGGCAGCATGATCATCCAGCCAAGGAAATCTTTTTTCTTCCAAGATGTTTTCGGTACTTTCTTTTTCTCTCTCATTCCTTCTATTCTACCTCCGTTCCGGTCAATGTTATAAACCATTTGCGTATGTAGTTTACTAAAAAAACAACATACGCAAATGATTATCATACAATTTCTTAGCATGCTGTATTCCAGCGCTAGAAAATTGTATACTATTTTAACTTATTTTTTGAAGAGATCATCCAATATGCCCTGATAGTTTGCATTTGCTTTTTGCATTAATGCTGCAACATCTGCATCCTTATCTGTAACTACAGCCTGTAATACCTTCGTTAACTCTGCATATAAGTCCTGAGCAGAACCTGGCTCTTCCATTCTAAGATTTCCGCTTTGCTTTGTTGCATTAAAATAGCTCTCAAACATCTTAGAATCTACATTACCATATTCTTTGATAATCTGACTTTCTGCGTCTAAAACTTTCTGATCAATCCAGCATGGGAATCTTGGAATTACTGGAACGCCATTTGCTACTCTATTCTCAGCATCTGCCTTCATGCCAGCAATTGCTTCATCAGTAGCAACAGGAGCTTTCCCCATAATCTCAAGATAATCAAGAGCTGCATCGATTTCTTCTGGAGTAGCGTCCTTAGAGAACATGTATGGAGTACCACCAGATAAAGAATACTGAGCACCATTTGGACCTGCTGGTAGAGCACACATTGCTAATTTATCTACTGGAAGACCATTTACCTGAGTTGGCTGATTTACAGCGTCATTCGCTGCTATGTACATTGCTGCTGTTCCAACTCCAAGGTTAACAAACCCAGTACCCCAATCTTCGTTGATTGGATCTGGTGTTAAAACATCATATTTCCATCTTAAATCTTTCACATATTGCATAGCTGCAATTGCTTCTGGAGAATCTACATTTGCAGTAAAGGTTCCATCGCCATTATCTTTGGTTAATGTTGCACCAAATGCCCATGCTATGTTGGAGAAATGCCATCCACCAGCACCGTCCTTAGCAAGTAGGCATATACCTGCCATACCAGTAGCATCTTTAATCTTCTTTGCTGTCTCAGCTAATTCATCCCAAGTCTTTGGATAGATTGGGTAACCATTCGCATCTACAAGACCTGCTTCTTCAAATAATTCCACATTCAACATTAAGCCCAGAGCATAACCATCACGTGGAATACCATAGATTCTTCCATCCTTGGACAATAATTCACGGATAGATGGATTTAGAGAATCTAACCATCCTCTTTTCTGTAAATTATCAGTAATATCGGCAACAAATCCGCCTGCAATTAACTTCTGTGGTTCTGTATACCAAGATTCAAAGATTGTCGGTAAGTTACCAGACTCAGCCTTTGGAACAAAGGTATCCACAGCGTATTTATAGTAAGCAGGAACAACTTCAACATTAGGGTGGTTTCCATTAAACCTCTTTACAAATTCCTTGTGCATATTAATATCATCAGTTAGAGTATCTTCTGGCCAGATACCTAATTTTAACTGGATATTTTTTTCTACAGGATTACTTACTTCTTTTGTAGGTACGGGAGTATTTGTCTGTTTTGCAGCTTCTGTTGGCTTCGCATCGCCTGAGGTAGAATTTGCATCATTTTTTTTGCAACCCGAAAGCAAACTAATTGCTAACGTTAAGCATAACAATAGGCCGATCACTTTTCGTTTCATAAAACTTATCCCCTTCCATTTTAATTAGATTTAACGTTAAACTTCAGATAGTTTATTATTTTCTACCTATTTGTGCACATTGTATAGATTTAACGTTCAACCTAATTGTAGCATTTATATATTATAGTGTCAATATGAAATTATTATTTTTATTCTCACTATTTTATTAGTACAAATATACTATGTTTTTTATCCCAGTATGTATAAAATTAAATGCTTTTAGAGGATTTATACTGGTTATTTTTTAATTTTATTCTTCATAGTAAGGAACTGCCTCATAATTTTATAATTATGATATTAATTAAAATATGGATAAATATGTATAGATGAAAAAATGTAAATGTATACATATGTACGATTTAAAGCTATAGCTAATTTTATGGAGATATGTTAATCGGATGGATTATCTCATACATGCCCCATATGTGGCATAATAAATTTTTTTATATATTTTAATTGACAAATACTACTTTTTCCAGTACGATTTATATAGTTCATTTTTGAACTATTCTGAACAATATTTTAAGTACATCTCCGCTCGAAAGAGTAAGGAAGAAAGGAATTACTTATGGAAAGCTTTCTTGTTAATTCTGTAAAAATGGATAAACTCTATCTAAAAACTTGCCATGATGCAGTAAGTGATTATCATCTTACAAGGAATGAAGTAATATGTTTGTTATTCCTCCAGAATAACAAACCTTTTGATAGTGCAAAAGATATTGCACTATACCGGAAGATTTCGAAAGGTCTTGTGGCTAAAAGTGTTGAATCCCTTATAAAGTCTGGGTATTTGACTGTGGTGAAAGATACTTTAGACAGTCGTATCTTACATCTTCATACTACAAAAGAATGTGAACCCATTTTAATAAAGCTAGCCAAAGCTCGTACTGAATTCTATAATCGTTTAATGGCTGGTATCAGTGATGAAGATAGGCTTATGTTAGATAAAATTAGTCAACGAATGACAACGAATCTAGAAGGGATGATTTCATGAACAAACAAATGAATGCTGATTTAGGTAATGGAAAGATAGGAAAACTATTATTTCAACTCTCCGTTCCCGCCATCGCAGCACAGATTATTAATGTACTCTATAACATGGTCGACCGTGCTTATATTGGACATATTCCCGATATAGGTACGCAGGCGTTAACTGGTGTAGGTGTAACCATGCCAGTTATCATGGCAATTAGCGCATTTGCAGCTTTGGTTGCTATGGGAAGTGCCCCTAGAGCGGGTATTATGCTAGGAAAAAAGGATTCTGAAAGCGCAGAAAAAATTCTTGGTAATTCTTTTTTCTCCTTAATTATTGTATCAATTATACTAACTGTTTTAACATTACTTTTTGGAGAACCAATTTTAATGTTTTTTGGAGCCAGCGAGAATACAGTAGGTTACGGACTTGACTACCTTAACATCTACGCACTTGGTACCATCTTTGTACAAATTACTCTTGGTATGAATGCATTTATCTCAACTCAAGGCTTTGCAAAAACTAGTATGTATACGGTGGCTATTGGTGCCATTATTAACATCATCTTAGACCCTATTCTAATCTTCGGTTTTGATATGGGGGTTAAGGGTGCTGCATTAGCAACAATACTATCCCAGGCTGTATCCTGTATCTGGGTAATACGATTCCTTATATCGGACAAATCAGTACTTCGGATTAAAAGGGAAAATGTAAGATTTAATTCAAAGATTATGCTTCCATGTATAGCACTTGGACTAGCTCCTTTTATCATGCAGTTCACAGAAGCCGTGATTATTGTTTGCTTCAACTCAAGCTTATTTAAGTATGGTGGTGATACCGCAGTTGGAGCAATGACTATCTTATCCAGTATCATGCAATTTTCAATGTTACCACTTCAAGGACTAACCCAGGGTTCCCAACCGATTATTTCTTATAACTTCGGAGCAGGTAATATTGACCGTATAAAGAAGACCTTTAAACTTTTAGTGACTTCCTGCTTGGCTTACTCCACTTTGCTTTGGGCAATTGCCATGTTTGTTCCGAAGCTATTCATTATGATATTTGCGAATTCGCCAGAACTTATTGATTATACAGTATGGGCTGTCCGCATCTATATGGCCACTTCTTGTATCTTTGGTATTCAGATAGCATGTCAACAGACTTTTATAGCAATAGGAAATGCAAAGGTTAGTATGTTCCTTGCTTTATTAAGAAAAGTATTTTTACTTATTCCTTTTGTTTTCATACTCCCAACTTTTATAGAAGATAAAGTATTTGCGGTTTTCCTAGCTGAGCCAATCGCTGACTTCATAGCTGTTTCGACTACAGCATCGATGTTTATTTATACCTTTAGGAAACTTGGTGAGAATAAGGTAAATGTATAATATACTGCGAAGCAAGAGTTCGTATACTACACGTTTGAACATCGCTTCTCCTCAATTTTAAAGCAACTAATTAGAGAATAAGAAGGTTAAAAAATAATATAACTTTTATTTTAAATGAACATCTAAACGGATTGCTCCCCTTATGATTATGTTTCAGATTGTAAAACTAATTTTCGGTTCTAAGCGCTATATTCGAGAATAGTGCTATGTTACATAAAAACAATATCTTAGGAGGTTGTTTCATTGAATAAAATCTTTAGAAACATAAATATAGCATGAAAAAGAAAATATTATATATTTCTATAAGCACTTTTGTATTTTGTGTTATATTTATTATAATTAAAAATTTAGTAGTTTTATCACCGAAACAGAATTCCAACGCAAGTAAATCTTCAAAAGAGATCGCATACAAGGAAATCTTGGATTCAAAGAATGTTACTGCATTGGAATTTATAGAAATAGAAAAAGAAGAAAAAACCTTCTTCTTAACACTAACTGAAAATGGAGTCACTGTTATAAAGTTAGAACCTAGCAATAATTCTAATTGGAGAATGTCTGGAGAATATGGTATTGACAATATAACATTGGATGATTTTTTAGAAGTTAATGGATTATATTGGGATACTATACTATGATACAATTTTAATTTATGGAATATGCAGTCCCGAAGCTAATATAAAGGAAATCCGAGCTATAGTATCAAATAGGAATACTTATGAATACGCTCTTGAAGACAACAGGCGATTGTTTTTTCTTGATATCAATGATAAAAATCCTTTAACAATAACCGTCCAAGGTATTAACGATACTAATAGTGTTGTTGCAGAACATTTCCGTTCAAAGTATTGATAAGTTGCATTTGTGAAGAGGATATCTCTAAAGTAGTTATTTAATGACTTTAGAGATACCCTCGTTCTTGATATGGTAAAGTTTTATATGTATTCCTTATTCTAAACAAAAAAGAGAGCGAATCACTTCGTTCTCATCTGTTTTAGAAGCTAAACGCTTTTTTACTTCTTATGTTATGGCCTAATTTCACTAATCAAGATAAACTTGCTATCTTCAATGTCATGATACTACATACTGACATTTACACATTTCTCCATTTTGAATATCAATATATCCGCTGTCATAGTCCCATGAAATAATCAACTTTATCATAGTGCCAGATTATATTTTTTGTTTCTTCCAAAAAATCTTAGTAAATGCTTGACTAACATCTGACACTATGATATAATGAAAAAGTATTTTTAATAAAGTTTTGATTTCACATATTTTCGTAAGTCATTATTGTATTGATGGTTTACAAAAGTATGTGATTTTTTATTTTATTTAGAAATATAGTAAAAATTAGGAGGTATCTTTCATGAAAGGTACAGTAAAGTGGTTTAATTCACAAAAAGGATTTGGTTTTATATCTGACGAACAAGGTAATGATGTATTTGTTCACTATTCAGGTCTTGCTATGGATGGTTTTAAAACATTAGAAGACGGCCAGTCTGTAACATTTGAAGTAACAAAAGGTCAACGTGGCTTACAGGCTGTTAATGTATTACCTGCCTAAATAACATCAATAAAAGGATCACTTTGTAGTGGTCTTTTTTTATTTCCTATCAGCCATCATAAGTTCTCTAAACTCATCTCTACTCATACGACCAGCATCAAAAAAGATATCATTCTTAGATGGCTTATCCAATCGTTGCTTCTTCACGAAGGCGTACATAGTCTTTTGCATCTACTCGAAACTCATCAACTAACTGCCGCATATTAAATGGTCCATTCGTATACAATCTTTTTATAGTTGGTATGTCGGATTAAACAGGATGGGTCTCTTTAGGAAGTTCGAAGTCATTATTCTTGAAAGGTATGAACGGTACGCGCTCCCATGATTGCTGTTCATCGTCGGCTCGTGTTTGAATTTAGAGTAAAAGAAAAGCACCCAGCTATGAGTGCTTTATGATGTGTCATTTTATTTTCTCTTAATACTTGCATTATTTCATTTTACGAATTGTACTCAATTTATCAATATGCGGATCTACTAAATAGGATGTTACCCATCGGTCTCTGTATTCTTCAGGACCATCACAAGTTATAATCATGCTAATACGTAAGTCTTGCTCGTACCATACTCCGACTTCTAAACCCTTACTCTTCAGATAATCCTCGCTTGTACCTGGGTAGTAAATCGTTCTAAGAGTTACAAGTATATAATCGCCATAAAGTAGAGATTTATGAGTAACGGCTTCGGATTGCATTACGATATTGTACTTTTTAATATCAGCAATCTCTTTCTTAATAATATCATCAGGAAATAGCCTATCTTTTATTGGTGTATCTTCATTATTTGGTTGCACTACATTCATAATAGATGCAGAATTATAAAAGAAAAGAACTCTCTTTAAAAAATCACCATTTCCACCTTTTGCATTAGCAGTACTATAATAATCAGCCTTACTATTTAAAGTATGATAATCTACCGTATAACGGGTATTGAGATAATTTTTATATACTTGAGGGTCTCTAGATAATGTATCATAGTATAATAAATCAGATATTGATAAATTGTTGTTTATTAATCTATCAATGTAATCTTCCCGTTTTTTGTACAATTGAATATTCGAAGAACTTTTATTAATTTCTTTTACGTATTCATACAGGGATGCATCTACATAGGGATACGTCTCTCCCCATAACTTTGCATTCGAAGGTTTTCTCATACTTGGCATTGCCTTTTCTTTCACATCACGTATCATCGTTAATAACTTGTCTTGTGCTTGCCTTGGATTTAAAGAGGAAAATTGTTTAACATTATCAATAAGTACGGTTGCTTCTTTTTTTGTTAAGAAATCATATGGCCTTAATTCATTGTTCTTATCGACATCCATAAAACCTGCTAAATATAAAGTGACCATTTCTTTTTGATACTCTTCGGTAATCTGATAGATATCGGAGATATTACCACGATAACCCTCCCAATCATATACGGTCCATATCAGTGATGGATACACAAATATTTCTTCGATATCAGGGTAGGTTGAAGCTGTTGGAATACCCTTTAGAAAGACCTCATTACCACCTCTTGTAAATAACCTTTCAATATCTGTAATATCATCCATTAACCTTGCAACGATCATGGCAGCCTCTCGGCGTAAGATTGGTTTTTGATAGGAAGGATAATCGGCTTCCGGTCGGACAAATTCTTTATAATTGGCTAGATTCATCCAATTGCTTGTAGAGAATTTTCCAACTGCTTTTAATAGTTGAGTCGTAAACTCTTCCACGGTAACCGTATTCGACATATTTTTCGTTGTCGTTGGAACTGTTGGGACGATGCGATAATAAGGATTTGCCAATCGGATTAAAGCAGAAGTAATCTCTGCACGGGTGGCTTTTTTACTTAATCCCATGGTTCCGTCATTCTTCAGATGTACGATGCCAGATGCATATACAATATAGGCGATATCCTTTGTAGTTGCATTCATTTTGGCATAATCTTTTATTTGAGAAGCAATCTTTACCTTGTCTTCGAAAAAAGATGCGTCTAAGTCCTTAAAAGGTGCGTCTTTTTTGCTCAACTCGAGTACCCGATTGATTAACTGGCACATTTCGCCACGGGTGATGGCTTTTTGATAGTCTTTAAACTCTCCTGCTTTTATAATATTTTTATAAAGAGCCATAACAATGTGTTTTGGAGTAGTTTTTGTTGCCCTTGATTCCGATATCATCCACGAATGTGCAGAAGCCGAGTATTCAACGTTTGTTGCCTTCATCAAAAGTTGTACAAACGTTGATACATCCATCGTGTTTTGCGGTCTAAAAGTGTTATCTGAATAACCCTTCATAAATCCTGTCTGTTTAGCATACATCACGTCTTTATAAAACCAGTCAGATGTTTTGACATCTTTAAATGTTTGTGCAGCAGATACCTCTAGATTATCGTTAGTTAACAAGATGCTAGCTAATATTGCATATATTAACACTAACGATAAAATTCTCTTTTTCTTCACGTAAAACTCTCCTTTTTAATTTTATCCATAATATATATAATATACCAGTTTAAACCTTTTTACAATAAGCATTGTACTATTATGAATTCCTGTTCAAGTTGTATCGCTTCAGATAAAGTAGTATTAATATCGCCGATGTAATCACGCGCAGATTTTTCCCTATACTAGATAAATTAAAGATAAAATATTTTAGATTTCATGTCTTGAGACATTATTCTGCTTTCATAATGCATGCTATAGGAATACCAGACCAATATATTATGGCCCGCGGTGGATGGGGCTCAGACAAAGTGCTTAAAGCAATTTACAGAGGTACTATTGATTACTATAAAAACGATTTACAGATTTAACAAATAACCATTTTGAAAATATTATGCAACATGAAATGCAACACAAAAAAAATAACCCTTGAAATTCAAGGGTTTTAACAAGCTGTTAACGGGAATCGAACCCGTGACCTCCACCTTACCAAGGTGACGCTCTACCGACTGAGCCATAACAGCTTAACGTTTATTAATACGTCCGACTTGTATGATACCATATTTATAAAGAAAATGCAACAGATAAATGAAATAATTTGACTAAATTGTATAAATTGTTTTAATATTATCCAAAATTTGTTGATTGTCAATTTATTCCTTTCACCTTATCCTTGCAGGTCTTTTAGTGCGGTATTAAGCTTACGTTTGATACGCTGCAAACCATTATCAATTGCCTTTGGTTCTTTCTTTAACATCTGTGCAATCTTACTGTAGCTATAATCATTTAGATATAGGGTCAGTATCTTCTTTTCAAAAGAACTTAACGATTCCATCAGCTTCGTTTCCAGCCAGGATGTATTCTCTCTATCAATTAGCATCTCCTCTGGATTCATGTTCCTAGCATGAGCCAAATGAGCCACATATGAGATAGAATCGGCGCCCTCTACATCATCATTGTAATTCGAACTATCAATTGAGATATAGTTATTTAGTGGCTGATTTTTTTTAGTATTTGAGTTCTTGATTGCGGTATACATTTGTCTGGATACACATAAATCAGCAAAGGTAAGAAAGGAAGCCTCCTTCTCCTTTTGATAGTCACGAATGGCTTTGTATAAACCTATCATTCCCTCCTGGATTAGATCTTCCCTATCTCCTCCAATCAAATACAAGGCTTTTGCTTTTTTACGCACTAGATTCTTGTATTTGTCGATTAAATAATCCATCGCTAGGCGGTCATCCCCGCGAATAAGTGAAATGATTTCTTCATCACTAATCATCTCATACTGCTTCTTGGACATTGCTCACCCTCCTTGTGGTAAATTATTCACATCTACGTCGTTCTTACATTATCTTTATCCACTCTTACTATCTATTTTATTACTTCTATCCACTTTTTATAGGAACTATCCACATTCATACGAGTCTAACGAACCATTTAAAATCCATCAAAATTCACTTTTATTTAATTCTACTACAAATCTATCGAAGTTTTCAATTTAGTTCTTCTAAAAATCTATCAACGTTTCTTTAATTAAAATAAAAAATCCACAGTTTAGGAAACCGCCTCTATAAATAGATCGGCGGTTTTCTTTTATTTCATATTATCAATTTTCTATTACATAAATTTGCTTTACTATTTCGCAAAACTTCTCTGTCTAACAATTTCATAAGTTAATACACCCATAGCAACAGATGCATTAAGAGAATCAATGTCTCCTACCATAGGAATCTTGGTTACAAAATCACATTTTTCCTTTACAAGACGAGAAACTCCCTCGCCTTCACTACCAATTACTAAGCCGATTGGTCCTGTTAGATTCTGACGGTACATCACTTCACCACTCATATCAGCACATACAAACCATAGGCCTTTTTCTTTTAATTCTTCCATGGTTGCTACAATATTGGTAACCTTAGCTACTGGTGTATAATTGATTGCTCCTGCACTTACCTTAGCTACCGTAGCTGTAAGTCCTACTGCTCGGCGCTTAGGAATAATTATACCATGTGCTCCCGCTTGGTTTGCTGTTCGAAGCATTGCACCTAAGTTATGAGGGTCTTCAATTCCATCTAAAATAATTAAGAATGGAGCTTCACCCTTCGCTTTTGCAGCTTCTAAGATATCATCAACTTCCGCATATTCATAGGCAGCTGCGTAAGCAATAACACCTTGATGTTTCCCTTCTTCAGACATCTGATCAAGACGTTCCTTCTTAACGAACGTAATGATGGTATCCGACTTCTTTGCTTCTCTTAATATTGATTTAATCGGACCATCCTGACAGCCATCTAAAATAAATAATCGGTCTATTGTCTTTCCCGCACGAAATGCTTCTAATACAGCATTTCTACCTACCATTGTTAATTCCTCGTATCTCATTTAACCTCCATAAATAAAGTGTGAATCGTAATTCCTCACACCTTCTAACATACCTTCTTAGTAAGCCGGATATATGTCCCGAGGATTACCCAGGCACAAATACCGTGTGAAGTTTAGAATTTTTTAGGCGGCGTCTTTTGGCACCTTAGACATTCTCTTCACACTTACATTATAATATGAAACATTTTTTTCAAACTGTAAAACATGATACTACTATGTGTCAATACAAACGACAGCTATTACTTAGATTTTCGCATCTTCAAACAAGTAATCCGGTTTTAGTTAAACCTTCCTTAACCAAATAGAGAATTCGCTCCAGCTGCTCTGTCAAATACAGGTAACCTATCATAGCTTCAAATCCGGTTGCTATTCGATAATCAGTCACGGAAGCATTCTTTGCCGTTGTAACAGACTTCGCATTTCTTCCCCGTTTGAATACACCAAGTTCCTCCTCGGTTAATATATCTTGTATAGCATGGAGGATTTCCTTCTGCGCGGTTGCTTTAACTAAGCTACTCGCTTTATGATGCAGTTTATTTACCTGTGAATTTCCCTTCTCCACTAGCATCGTACGAATGATTAAATCATAGATGCCATCCCCAATATATGCTAGGGTGAGTGGAGAATAGGTTTTAATATCAGTCTGTGGGAGTGCAAAGGTTTCACGTACCCTAGCGATTAAGCTCTCTTCCATTTTACTCCTTCTCTGGTATCTTCTAAGATGATTCCCTTTTCAAGGAGAAGATTTCTAATCTCATCTGATTTCGCAAAGTCTTTTGCTTTTCTGGCATTTTGTCTATCTGCAATGAGTTGTTCGATTTCTTCGTCCAGAATTTCTACTTTTTTCTCTGTTTCCAATCCAAGTATATCACAAAGTGCTGTGATACTCAAAAGAACTTTTTGAATCATTTCTGCACTGCTATCTGCTGTTACATACGTGTTTGATAACTTTACCATTTCAAAGATCGCACTTATAGCATCTGCGGTATTAAAGTCATCATCCATTGTGTCTTCAAACTTTGTAGTAAGAGCATCAAATTCCTTTAAAAGAGTGATTTCTGACTCTGTTAATGCAGTCGATAACTCACCTTTCTCAGTTTTTACTTTCGCTAAGAAACGAAGTTGTTCTACGGCGGTTTGGATACGCTCTAAACCATTTTTTGATGCTTCTATAATATCACGGCTAAAATTAATCGGACTTCGATAATGTACGCTTAATAGGAAGAAACGAAGTACAGCTGGAGCATATTCTGCAAAGATTTCACGTACAGTAAAGAAATTTCCTTCGGATTTTGACATCTTCTTATTATCAACATTTAAGAAACCATTATGCATCCAATACTTTGCGAATTCTTTTCCGGTGCAGCTTTCAGTTTGGGCAATTTCATTCTCATGATGTGGAAAAATTAAGTCTTCACCGCCTGCATGAATATCAATCTGATCTCCAAGGTATTTTTTACTCATAACAGAACATTCAATATGCCAGCCTGGTCTACCATCACACCAAGGCGCACTCCAAGCAGGTTCGCCAGCTTTCTTTGGTTTCCAAAGAACGAAATCCATTGGATCATCTTTTTGATCGGCAACTGCAATTCGAGCTCCAGCCTCTAGATCGTCTATATTTTTCTTTGATAACTTACCATATTGCTTAAAACTTCTGGTCTTAAAGTAAACGGATCCACTTTTTTCATAAGCATGACCTTTCTCTATGAGTTCTTCTATCATGTCAATCATGCCATCAATTTCTTCGGTTGCCTTTGGTCTGGTTGTTACCGGCAATACATTAAGAGCATCTGTATCTTTTAAGTATTCCTTGATATAACGTTCTGAGATTTCGTGTGCAGTAACCCCTTCTTCGTTTGCTTTTTTAATTATTTTATCATCAACATCAGTAAAATTGGATACGAAATTAACATCGAATCCTTTATATTCTAGATATCGTCTTACCGTATCGAATACGACTACTGGTCTTGCATTTCCAATGTGAATATAATTATATACAGTAGGGCCGCATACATACATGCTAACCTTCCCTGCCTGTAAGGGTATGAATTCTTCTTTGGATTTTGTTAGTGTATTGTATATCTTCATACTTTTCTCCTTCTTATTTTTTGTATATAAATTAGTATTGCCATTTTTTTAATGATTTTGTTCTAGTACTTCTATTCTTTGCTTCATCTCTCTTAGTTCATTACAAAGACGTTCATTTTCTTTTTGCAAGAGCTCACAATCATTGCGAACTGGATCTGGTAAATGTACTTGATCCATCTCTTCACGTGGTACCTTTTTATTATTCCGTTTCACAACACGGCCTGGAACACCAACAACTGTGGAATTCGGAGGTACCTCTGACAATACCACAGACCCTGCACCTATTTTCGAATTTTCACCAACCGTAAAAGAACCAAGTACCTTCGCTCCAGCACTTATCATTACATTATCTCCAATCGTTGGATGACGTTTCCCTTGTTCCTTTCCAGTTCCTCCAAGTGTTACCCCTTGATAAAGAGTAACATTATCACCTACAATTGCTGTCTCACCAATTACTACGCCATGTCCGTGATCAATGAATAATCCCTTTCCTATCGTAGCACCAGGATGAATCTCTATCCCAGTCTTCCTAACGGTACGTTGTGAATACCATCTTGCTAGGAAATAATGCTTTCTTGTATATAACCAATGAGCAACACGGTGTCTTAACAATGCTTTAAAGGTTGGGTAAAGAAAAACTTCCCAATTTGACTTTATTGCAGCATCTCTCTCTCGTATTACTTTCATTTCTTCTTTTACATAACGGAAGAATCCCATAATATTACCTCCTTATGTTAACACTACCATCCCTGTTTTAGCAATAGAAATGCGATTTTTAAATGATAGGTAATCGCAGCACAATTTTCTTATATACAATAAAAATACGCTTCGCGAACTTTTATTGTCATGAATTAAAAAAACTTCGTCTCTTAATCTAAGAGACGAAGTAATCCGCGGTTCCACTCTAATTCGCAATATAGCGAGCTCAAAACAGGTAACGGCTGTAACCGAGTTAAGCTACTTTCTTCGCCTAACCAGCTCACGGATGCACTTCGCTTATAAGAAATTCAAGAATGCTTTCAGCCGGTGACATTCTCTCTCTGTGATTTCAAAACAAGCTACTCTTTCCGATCAATGCTTTTCACATATTTTGTAATTATTCTATGAAAAGATTTCGCTTTTGTCAACCTAAATTTACGATAAGACAAACACAAACTATCATTTATTTCTACAACATCCCTGACAGCTAGAACAATTTTTTGTTTCTGTAGCTTCAGGATCATAAACATATGAAACACTATTTGTACCATCGTACGAATAGTTATCAACTGTATTTAGCAAACAAATTGCCTGAGCGGAAATTCCATCTCCGCTACCAGTAAAGCCAAGTCCTTCTTCTGTAGTTGCCTTGACATTAACCTGTTTTTCTGAGATATGAAGAGTTTTCGCAATGTTAGTCACCATTTGAGGAATATACTGTGCCATCTTTGGCCGCTGTGCAATGATTGTAGCATCGATATTACCAATGATATAACATTCTTTCTCGACTAATTCTTTCACTTTTTCTAATAAAACAATACTTGAAACACCTTCATACTCTTTTGCTGTATCTGGAAAATGCTTTCCTATATCTCCAAGCGCTGCAGCACCAAGGATAGCATCCATAATGGCATGAACTAAAACGTCTGCATCTGAATGACCCAACAAACCTTTTTCATAAGGTACTGAAACGCCTCCTATAATTAAGTCGCGTCCTTCTACTAATTTATGGACATCATAACCCATTCCTACTCTCATAAGGATTCCTTTCTAACACTAGTGCTATGTGTATCATAAATCATTTTGTATTAGAAAACAAGGGGCATTAGCAAACATATTTACCTTCCATAAGTTTACCCATTAACCTTGTACGATATTCTGATGGATTAAGTCCGGTAGTTCTACGGAATACTTTGGTAAAATAATTATTATCAGTGTATCCAACTCTAGCACCAATTTCCTTAATACTAATATTTTGTTTTAACATCAATTGCTTTGCTACTCTAATACGATATTGTGTAAGATAGACTGTAAAATTCACATGAAAGCACTGCTTAAATAACCTACTAAAATAAGCTTCGGAATAACACATAGTCTTAGCTGCGTCTTGAAGTGAGATATCCTTCGAATAATTTTCCTGAATGTATCTCTGCATCTGAGCAGCAATTTGTGCAAAGTAGGTTCCTTGCTCCAAATCTTCCGCTTGTACTCTGCATTCTTCCACTCGGTCCATTTTCTCATCCTCTATTAACAATACATTGTACATTCCTAAATCTCCTTTCTTAGGCAATTACCGCAAGTATACGAAAATATTAACTTCCCCATCTGCTCCCTATCACGACTTCCTAAGTTTTTATTCCTTCTTGCGTTTCATATACTGGGGGACACACACTGCCTTTTCCCCGAACATAAGCAGTATGATTTACTATATTTTATATGATAACATGAAATTCGTTAAGTTGGTGTTAAGATTCTCTTTATTTCTACTGTTTTACTAGGAATTGTGACAATTCTTATAAAATTCCTGTATGGAGTTACAACTTACAATAATATTTTAATATCACGAATTAAAAGCCACTATTAAGCAGCACATAAGAAACTCTTCTTATAGCATGCCTAATAGTGGCTATCTTGTTTATCCTTTATTTATTTTACAATTAAGATAGTTTAAAATGTTTATGCATATGTCCAACCAAGCGTCTCTCTTCCTCCTTGGTGTAGTCCCTTAGAAAACCGCATTAATCGGTATGGCATATGCTGTTCCACTCACAATCACAGCATATTTCCTTCCATCTTCCGGTGTTTTTAAGTTTTTCATCAATCAACCTTGAGTAATCATCAAACATCATCTGGTCGCCTTCTTGTATGCCACATTCACTTAAACATTCTAAATCATATCTCTTTACTTTTTCATTTGTCCCACAACCATTCTTATTATGTGGACAACATTCGCAAAGCAAATCCTCTTTAAGACTTATGACAATTGGCTCTTCCTCAAGACGATTAATCACGTTAATCATATTGTGAACAAATTCTTTGCTATACCCTTTCCCCTCAAATTTCTTAATACACATACCATGATGAGCTCTTAATTGTATCATGCTTTTCCTCATTTCTCTCCGCTATTCGTATAAATTATTCTATATAGAATGAGGATAATTTCATATCTTCTAACAATGTAATTTTTAATGTAAAGACTTCTTTGCATGTCATTCTATCCCAGTCAATTGGTATGGTAACATCACAAAACTTATCTTGATTCTCTAAAGTAATCTTACCTAGTTTTATCTCAGAACTCGCTACACTATCATTTTGATTAAGGTATGAAACTATCAAACTTCCCTTACCCATACATTGAATGGTAGAATGAAATTGATTTGGCTTTTCTTCTATCATTACATCTCGGTAAAGAAGTATCGATGCTTCTTCTTTATTCTTGACAACAACCGCAGTATCACCTAAACTTCCACGGTGAAGGTACGAATTCTTATAGTCATCATAATGATCCGCTAATATCTTTTTCCTAAGATTACGATAACCTACTTTCACCCCAGGAATAGAAATTATGTCACGTAGTTTAATATCCTCGGAAGATGCCCCAACTAAGATTGTATAATCAGATGCTTCTAATATCATACCACCTTTTACTACATCATAATAGGTTAAATCACTGGTAGGAACTATAAATTCTATCTCCCTCTTCTCTCCAGGTAAGATATTCTTTACTCGCTCAAACGCTTTTAATTGCAATCGAGGTCTTATAGTTCTTGAAGTTTCCTGCCTTATATAAACCTGCACCACTTCATCACTAATTCTATCCCCTGTATTTGCAATGGTTACTTTAATCAAAAGTTTAGTGAAGTCCTCGAATTGCACCGTAAGCTTTCGATATTCTATTGTTGTATAGGTAAGTCCATGTCCAAATGGGTATAACACCTCTTTGTTAAAATACTGGTAAGTTCGATTACCACGAATGATATCATAATCCTCTATCGGCGGTAAATCCTTTGTATCAAGATACCAAGTCATTGGTAACCTACCTGAAGGTGATACATCCCCAAATAACACAGCTGCAATTGCATTCCCAAGTTCTTGACTTCCAGATGCTGTCGTTATAATTGCTGGAATATGTTCCTTTTCCCAGCGTATTGCATATGGATAATTAGTTATAAGTATAAGAATCACATTAGGATTTACTTTATGTACTTGTTTTATTAAGTGTTCTTGATAAGGTGGTAAATCCAAATCACTTCGATCAATTTCTTCTTTGCTGTTAATGACAGGGTTGCATCCCGCTACCAGAATAACATAATCACTACTTTCTGCATATTCCATAGCTTCTTCGATACCATCGGATACTAGCTCAATATCAAATATAACCTGTTCTTTCTTAGAAATAGAAAGCTTTCCTTCTTTATTAAACGCTACATAATCATCCTTCCAAGTATCCATCGTAACGGATAATTCCTGTCGCTTTTGTGCACATAGAATTTCAAATATAGTTTGAAAGCTTTCTCCCCCGAAATTATCCACGGTATGGAAATCAAACGCTTCTTTTACAAACCAATCAAACACTTCCGTCTTAGTTGCAGTAATAAGTCCTTCTTCCTCATTTGCTGATAGGTATTTTCCTTGGCTAGTTGCTATGGTCAGATTTCCGTTGCCCCAGTCCGTGATAGTAAAAATCTCTGCCAATTCCTTGCACCCTAATGCAATAAAACCTTCCTTCGTTACACTAAGATACTTCCCTTGATATCGAATTTTAACACGAGGTAATCCATCTACTACCTTGGAATTCATAAGATTCTTATGGGAACCTTTATGGTATGCTTCGATACCTTGTAATGGTGTCATATTATATTGCGGTATTCCACTATACCAGTCTTTATACCAAACATCGGATAACGGACCGATTACACAAAACGTTGAATTATCGTTAGTAAGTGGTAATATCTGTCCTTCATTTTTTAATAATACCATGGCCTTTGTTGCAGCTTCTAACGCTAAAGCTTTATTCTCTTCACTATTGATATACTTTTCGGTTATATGTGCATATGGGTTTTGTCCTAACGCATCAAAATAACCAAGCCGGATTCTTGTTGAAAAAGAATTACGAATCGAGGTATCTAAATCTTTCTCTGTAATTATCCCAGCTTGATATGCTTCTTTTGCTGCTTTTATAACCACTTCACGATTATCGGTAAAACAATCAATACCTGCTTTTAACCCATAGGCAATGGTTTCTGCATGGGAGCCAAAATACTTATGGTCATTCACTGTTTGCATCATGTCACCACCATCACATACGACATGACCACGAAGCCCCCATTGCTCTTTTACAATGTTTTTTACTTCTTTATTTACAATACAAGGAACTCCGTTAATTTCGTTGTATGCCGTCATAATGGCTTCGGCCTTCCCTTCCGTTATTGCACGTTTGAAGGGCTCTAAATAATACTCATGTTTATTTCTAGGGTCGATAGAGGAGGATGAAAAAACTCTATCCTTTTCTGTATTATTTGCGTAGAAATGCTTTAAAGTAGCACCACAGCGAATATAGAACGGATCTTCGCCCCGCATTCCTTGAATATATGCAGAAGCCATTTTTCCTGTAAGGTAGGGGTCTTCTCCATAACCTTCTTCGGTCCGTCCCCAACGCGGATCACGTTCCATGTCTATCGTTGGCGCCCAACGGCACAAACCGCCATTTTTGTGACGCTGATACAAAACTCTAGCTTCATTACCAACTGCTACCCCAATCTTTTTTAGTAGAGCTGTATCCCAAGTAGAGCTCATTCCTATTGGTTGTGGGAATATTGTTGTTGGTTCAGGTTCTCCTTTATTAAATGCCTGATCGTGCCTTGCTTCTACGCCATGCGCAGCCTCTCCCCCGTGAAAGGTACTAGAAATTCCAATGCGTTGAATCACTGGGCAACCTGTCCCTAGAAACTCCAACTTTTCTTCCAATGTCAGGTTTTCAACAAGATAATCTAACCTTTTCTTAAGAGGTAAACTATTATCCCATAATGGTGTATCAAGATATGATGTATTCCCCATAAGCCCATCTCCTTTCCTAATTCCATTATAAGAAGATAAGATTTTTTAGCAATGTAGTATTATTTTATCTTGTTTAAGATTCATGTCATTTCTTTTCTTACTATATGTTACGGCTTTACCATAACTACTCACTTTTGTTACCATATATCCGTCGCTGCTCTAAAACAATTCTTTGGATACTTTTCTCCGAGAGGTAGAATTCCACAGCAAGAATCTTATAGTTCTTTCCTTGTAAATATCGCTTATAAATTGCAATGTTTCTTTGCTCTAATTCTAATCTTGTAGTAGTTTTCGTCCCCCACGGACTCTTATTTTCCTCTTTTTTCGGTATATAAATGGATGCACCATCAATATAACTTTGTATTTGTTCAATTAATTCAAAAGGCAATATATTTTCAGCCTTCACATAGCTCATAGTTGCTCCTCCTAAATTGTTTCTTCCTAGGATTAGCAATCGCTATTGGCCAATTGAATAAACGCAATAGCTCTTGCTATGCGTTAGTGATTAGTTTTCTCATATAATCCTCCATCCTGTTGTCGCAATTCTGCTAATTTGGGTGACAGCACAAATTCTGTGGCAAATCTTGATTATTTACACTAGCTTCCGTGTTTTTCGTAAGTGCTACTTTAACCCAACGGTTTTCCTTTGAATAAATAACAACTATATAACACAATATTACCATTTTTATCTTATTAAATTCAGTATACCCTCTGGTGACTGATTCGCTTGGGACAGAATAGACTGCGAGACTTGCTCTAATATATTTTGCTTCGCATAGTGAATCATTTCCTTTGCCATATCTGCATCCCTGATTTTGCTTTCTGCTCTTTGCATATTTTCAGATGTATTACCTACATTATTTTGCGCATGCTCTAATTGATTTTGATACGCTCCAACTTGAGATCTATATTTTGATATAAATCCGATTGCAGTATCCACAGTAGCTATATTATCTCCGGCTAAACTACTGGTTTTTACACTTTCACTAGTGATTCCCAATCTCGCTGTACTAATTTTGCCAATATGCATTGCGATTAGTTGCATGGAGTTTGCCCCTGCCTGTATATAAAGTGGATCTTCCTCTTTTGGCTTAACACCAAAGTAAAATGTATTTGTTTTATTCCCTGACGCAATACTTTTTCCCGTAATATTATCAATAGTTAAGGAAGCATTATCCGACTTTATATCAAACGAAGAATTGGAAAACTGCGCTGTAAAATCAGTAATCTTTGATGCAACATAACTATCCATGGCATTTTGATAATCCAATGGATTTACATATGTAGATGGATCTGGACGAGTACTATCCGAGATATTATTCGTTCGGTTAAAATCAATTGTTATCTTTTCTGTGTCTGAATATTGAAATGCTAGCTTAAGGTTATTGCTATTCCCATCTCTAAAAAATTGATCTAATTTACTCAGCTCTGAAGCAATTAGAACAAACGAATTTGACCCAAAATTGATTTCTAATCCTGATAAAGAACTTGCAGTAACCCAATTATCCATTTCAAAATCAAGTCCTATTCTATCTCGCTGGAACTTAAAGGATATATCTGTATCTGGATAAGAACTTACAGTGGCACCTGTCATAACGGATGTACCCGAGGTATCCAGTGTAAACTGCCCCTGAACATTTGCCTCGATTTCTGTCGGTACGACTGTATTATTTAAACCTCTTATTACTTCTGCTAAAGAAGCTTCGCTGTTAATATGAAACGAAAATGACACTCCTGTTTCCGGACATTGAAATGTTACTGTCGTCTCAGCTCCGATTCCTTTTCCGCTTGTAAAATTAACACCTTTTGTTTCTCCATTATAAAATGGTGGTGAGAAATTTAAATCTTCCCATGCTACCTTCGTATAACCATTTAGCTGAATACCAGTCAAGTCGGCATGAATGGAATAGGACGAATCCAATATATTATCTTTATTACTATTGTTAATATCGATTGCTGGTGTTTTTATATTGAAACCGTATATTGCTTGTTTTAATTCTTGGATTATTGATTGACTGCTCCAACTCGTTGACTTATCTGCACCTGATGCATTCAGTTTTTCAATCACATCACCAATGTCATCCCCGTCCTCAATATAAAAACTAATGAGGGATCCACAATGGCTAAAAGAATATTGTCCTTCTTTTGGATTAGAAAGATTAATTATATCCCCATCCTCATTTGTGACATTATTCCAGCTATAAATTGAATTATCAATCTGTATATTAGACGTAGTTGCATTAATATCGTATTTTTTTGAAATATCGGGAAGGTCCTTTCCCTTATCCATAGTAAAAAATAATCTCGTCCCATCAACGGTATCTAAGAAATAATCTCCTTCCTTTGGAATTGCAACATCAAGCGAATTTCCTCCGGTTTCTGATAAGAAATTACTCCAATCATATCGAACACCTTGATATATGATACCTCCATACCCCCCGGTATCAGATGTATATATTTTTATATCAGAAGGAGATCCACCTACTGAGACCGTATTATCGAATATAATCTTTTGAGTATTGAATTCTGTTTGCCTTGATATTCTATTGATTTCTTTCTTTAACGCATTATATTCCTCTTGTATACATTCTCTATCCTCATCTGTATATGTATCATTCGCTGCCTGAACAGATAATTCCCTCATTCTTTGCAAAATAGAATGTATTTCATTCATTGCTCCGTCTGCAGTCTGTAACAATGAAATTCCATCTTGGATATTATCCTCGGCGCGATTCAGTCCCCTTATCTGGGCTCGCATCTTTTCAGAAATCGACAATCCTGCACTGTCATCGGCTGCCCGATTTACACGATATCCACTCCCCAACTTTTCAGCTAACTTTCCTTTATTTAATGTATTAATACCTAGCTGCCGGTTCGTAAAATTTGATACCATATTATGCTGAATAATCATAACAATGAATTCCTCCTACGTACGTTGACATAATTCTCCATAACAAAACTATTATAGTCCATCTGACCTAAGTATGCAACAATATCTGTAAATAAAAAGATAGCAATTATATTGTATTGTATTGTGATTACCAATTACAGAATCGCTTGATACTCGGCTTACTATAGGAAAAGGAGATGTATTGAATAATTCGAACAGAACTATCTACCTTCTGAAAGAATTAACAAAACATCTCCTTAGTCAAAGCGGATATTCGCAATTCGCTTACGCTACCAGCTCTACCTCATTTCCACTACGTGGCCTTTAGATTAGTGTTTCACAATACGATAATAAGTTCTCGCAGTAAGTCCATAGACAACTGCATAGAATATAATAA
>NZ_DAMADT010000043.1:0-22431 GCF_031997925.1 Lachnoclostridium sp.
GACCTTATTTTTGATAGTACCTTGTGGTATTTCAATTATTCGCAGTGGATTTGGGGGATTTTCTCTCATTGGTCTAGTAGTTGGTATTATGCTACTATTAAATTGTCAAGGAATTTTCTTGGCAGATACCGTACGAAAGCTTATTGTTCCTGTTGTTTTAATAATTATCGGGCTTAATATTTTAATGCGTACTGCATTTAATGGTAGTAGCAAAGTGCAGACTCCGATACCAAAGGAATGTAGCTATGCGGCAACCTTTAGTGGTAATACGGTACAATTTCCAAATCAGCGATTTCAAGGAGCTGAATTAAACTCTATTTTCGGAGGAGTTAGACTTGATTTAAGAAGTGCTATCATTGAGGAAAATGTTTGTATTGATGCAACCTCAATCTTTGGTGGTATTGATATTTTCGTACCAGACAATGTTCGTATTAAGGTATCTTCTAGTTCCTTCTTTGGAGGAGTAAGTAACCATCGTAGACGCATATCGGGAGAAGTTCCGACAATCTATATTAATGCAACTTGTATGTTTGGAGGTGTAGATATCCGATGAGTCCTTTACAAAAAGTTATCAAATATTTTGCTATGGGGTTTGCTGCATTTCTTATGGTAGGCATTCTATCAAGCATTGTTGCTGTAGTTTCTGGATTGGGTTCCGGAATCGATGCTTATGAATATAATAAAAATTACGTTAGTTTTACAAAAGATTTTGATACTGTTAAAAATCTAAATATCTCCAATGACGATAAGAAGCTTACTATAGTAAGTGGTGATACCAATAAGGTTATTGTAGAAGCAAAAAATGTTCCAGATACTCTAGAGGTAAAGGTTACCTCTGATGGTACGCTAACAATTAAGGATAAGGATAGATTTAATATTTCATGGATATTTAGGTGGTCAGGGAATTGGAATAGTGATATGGAAATCATTGTGACAGTACCTCGTGATTTTACTGCTGGTAAAGTAGAACTTGATAGTGGCTCTGCTACCATGGAGGTTAATGATTTATCCGCTGATAATATGATTATTGATGGTGGATCTGGCAGCTTTATAGGACGTAATTTATACGCTAAGAAGTCAGATATGAATTTAGGCTCTGGTTCAAGCCGATTAGATTATGTGCAATTTGATAAAGGAAAGATGGATTGTGGTTCTGGTAATATAAAAATAGAGAACGCAATTTTTAGAGATGTAGTGTTTGACGGTAGTTCAGGTTCCATTTCCTATTCCGGTCAGTTACTTGGAAAGACTTCCCTTGACTGTGGAAGTGGTAGAGTTTCCTTTGAACTAGAGGGAAAACGAGAAGACTATAACATTAATTCTGATAGTGGTTCTGGTGGTATATGGATTGATGGAATAAGAACAGATGATTATAAGGATCGTAATAGTGATGTAAGCAATGAAATTAGAATTGATGGTGGTTCTGGGCGTGTTTTAATTAATTTCTACAATTAGTAAATAGGGAAGTTGAAGCGATACTTTGCCATATGATGATTAACTAAAAAGATATACGCTGTACAATGTCTAGTGAATGGACAAAACTTGTACAGAGTATATCTTTTTCTTGTTTCTAAACCACGAGGAGGTCTCTTACCTTTAGTAAGTTTTTTTCACATCCTGTGGATAAATTCCAAGTAAGATTGCTTTTTTGTGGATATCATGATAAAATACGCGTACACTGTTACGAAAGAAGGTTTGATTTATGGGGAAATATAATTTTGATAAATGGATAGAGCGAACAGGTACCAATTGTGTGAAATATGATTTTGCAAAGGAATCGGGATATTCCGGTGAGGAGTTGTCACTTTGGGTAGCAGATATGGATTTTGAGACTGTGCCGGAAATCACAGATGCCCTAGTGGAACGTGCGAAGCATGGAATCTATGGATACTCCATGCCAAAGAAAGATTATTGGGATACTGTTACCTCATATATGGAAAATGAACATAATTATAAAACAAAAAGAGAGTGGTATTTGAATGCGCCTGGAATTGTTTTTGCCCTAGCTATGGCAATACGTGCAATAACCAAAGAGGGTGATTCTGTTATAATACAAAGACCTGTATACCATCCATTTACAAGGATGGTGGAAGCAAACAACAGGAAACTGATTAATTCTCCTTTAAAAGAAGTAATGTTAAATGGTACCATTCATTATGAGATGGATCTAAAAGATTTTGAAGAAAAAATTCAGCTACATAATGTGAAATTATTTATCTTATGTAATCCACATAATCCAGTGGGACGAGTATGGACGAGGGACGAATTGATTTCGATAGGTGAAATATGCAGAAAATATGGCGTAGTTGTTGTTTCCGATGAGATACATTTTGATTTTGTATATCCAGGATTTAAACATACTTGTTTTGCATCGATTAGTAAAGAATTTGGGAATATGACAATTTCATGTACTTCACCAACAAAAACGTTTAACTTAGCTGGGCTTCAAATCTCTAATGTTATTATTGAAAATGAGGAGATTCGTGAAAAGGTGATCGAGGAGATAAAAAGCGTTGGTTATGATGAGCCTAATATCTTTGGAATGATAGCTTGTAAAGCTGCTTATGAGTTTGGGAAACCATGGTTAGAGGAGCTAAATGAGTATCTATTAGGAAATCTTAATTATGTAAGAGAGTTTTTAAAGAAACATTTACCTAAGATATCTTTGATTGAGCCTGAGGGAACTTATCTTATTTGGCTTGATTTTAGAGCGTATCAGTTAACCAAGGAAGAGCTTGAGCAAAAAATTGTGAAAGAAGCAAAGCTACGATTAAATGTAGGTGGGATGTTTGGAGAAGAAGGCGAAGGATTTGAAAGAGTTAACTTAGCGACTCCAAGAGCTTATCTAGAAAAGGCGATGAGACAATTAGAGCAGGTTTTTGTCGATTTAAGGTAAAATCATTAAAAACAGAGGTAGATTTAACAAAACATCAATACAAACTTAATGGATAGTTCAAAATTAGGTGTTATACTATGGGTCAAAGTTCTTAGGTTAGGGGCCAGGTACAGGAGAATATATTTTTGGCATGTACCTGAAATAAGGGCTGGTAAAAGTAGTGAGAGTAAGTAAATAACAGTTATATATGTATGAATAAACGGAGGTTTCAATATGAAGAAAGAAAGAGAGAAATTATTCCTATGGAATCGTAAGTTAAAGTGCATCATGGTGCTTTTTACTTTCGCAATAATTTTTACATTTACTGGGTGTAGTGATAAAAAGAATAAGCAGACCTCAGTAGATGATACACTGATTACTCCAGAGGCAAATAACAATATAACAACTACACCACTGCCAACACCGGTAGCGATGACTCCAGCACCTGGGATTACATTAACTCCAACTCCAGAGGTAACGGTTACACCAACGCCAACGAAGACACCACTTGGTGATCTTTCGGAGGAAGAAGCAAAGAAACTTGTTTTGGCAAAACTAGATACTTCAAAGTATAGCATAGATTTGTCGGATGATCATCTAAATATTGATGGTGATACCTACTATGTTTATGTTGTATCGGATTTAAATGGCATCTTGGAGCCAGCGATTATTGTTAACAAGAAGAGTGGAGCTCTTTATAGCTATGATGTTAATGGGAATGTAACCCCATTTACAAAGTTCCCATTAGATAACGTAGAAAGCGTAAATCAAAATGAAGATACGATAACACAAGCAGAGGCTTTGGAGCTATTAAAGAAGGTGAAAAAGGAAAAGCTTGGTTTGGTAAATACGCTAGCTCATTATAATGTGGTTGCAGATTCTTGGACTACAGTGGTTGCCGGAGAAGATTGCTATTGTTTCAATGTATTTGAAGGCCGTGCAGAAAATCAATTGGTAGGCATGTACTATGTTTCTGTGTCAGGAGAGAACATTTATCGTTTCGAAGAGGAAAGTTCAGATTTTATTAAAATAAATTAATTATTGGGAAGCTAAATAAGCTTCCATAGAATGCAAGAGCAGTTCAAGTAATTCTTTTTACATGACCTGCTCTTTTTTTCTTTCTCATATAGGTTTCGGTAAAAATAATGATATGCAGGTTTTGGTAAAATTGATGATTGTTGAAAAGATTGTCACAAAATGTTATAATTATTGGAATAATGATATGGTAAAAAGGCATGGGGTGAAACGATGAAAGAGAAGATTGAGCAATTAGCAAGGGGTGTATTTAACTATAACTTACCTGAGGTTATCCTCTCAGAAGAATCGCTGGAACTTTATGTTGAGTGTGGGAGTATTTATCGTGGGACTTTTACGATTCAAAATAATCTAAATACCAGGATGAAAGGTGTCTTATATTCCACCAATCAAAACTTACATATGGAAAATGATCGGTTCATTGGCGAAGTTTCAACGATAGAATATTATTTTACAGCGGAGTATATGGAAGCTCTGACTAGTTATGAGGAAAAGATTCATATTATTTCAGATTGTGGTGAGTTTGTACTACCAGTTGCTATACATATTACATCACCAAGTTGTGAATCTACTGTAGGAAAGATAAAGAACTTATTCGAGTTTGCAGGCCTTGCGTGGACCAATTGGGAAGAAGCAATGGAAGTTTTTCAATCAGAGAAATTTGGACAGGTGTTAGCGTATTATGATAATCAATATCTATCACTCTATCAAGCACTAAAAAAGAGTAGTTCTGCCAGTCAGGCACTCGAAGAATTCTTAATTGCTACCCACAAAAAGGTGCCCGCTTTCTTTCAAGTAGATAAAACAGAACTTCACTATGAAGCAGGTCCCTATAATTTCATGGATAAGATACTTATTAAAAAAGAAGGTTGGGGACATTCCGAGGCCATTATAAAAACAGATGGTAAATTCCTTGAGCTACAGAAGAATACGTTACTTATGGAGAGTTTTGCAACTGGTGAGGCAGAGCTTAATTTTGTTGTACAAACAGAGGGAATGAAGGAAGGGTTACATTATGGTAACATTTATATTGATGTTGCCTTACAGAGATTTGTAATAAAGGTTTCCGTTCATTGTAGAAGACAAAATGTTGGTAGGCGAATAGCCTTACAAAAAGAGAAGTCTTGTTATGTAAAGCTAACGAAAAACTATCTGGATTTTCGTCTAGATAGGATATCCTTATCCAAATATGTGAGCGAAGCAGAGAGCATTTTACTTAGCTTACTATCTGGAGAAAAGGAAAGTATTCTTTTTGAGCTGTTCCATCTTCACCTAAAATTAATTTCTGGTAAAGAAGGAATGGTTACATCAACGTTTGAGGCATTGGAACAAAAGAAAGAAGAACTTAAGAAGAATGAACCAGTTGCATATGGAATTTATCTGTATTTAAAAACATTAAGCAAAAAATCAGATCAGGATGCACTTAGTGTATTTCAAGAAGTAATGGGGTTATCGGATCAATATCCAAAGGAACTGTTTCTATTTTGGTGTCAGTTATACTTAAATAAGTCCTATGCTACAAATCCTGCACAGAAATTAAAAGACTTGAAAGAACGATTTGAACAAGGAATTCATAGCCCTATCTTATATTACGAAGCAGCTCTTTTACTTCGTGAAGATACCCTCTTGTTACGAGAGCTTAATTCTTTTGAGTTACAGGTAATATCTTTTGCATTAAGGAATCGTTTTTTAAAGAAGGAAACCGCAACTGCAGTAGCATATTTGGCGAGTAAATGCAAAGTTCCTCATAAGCATCTCCTACGTATATTGGATCAAATTTATGAACAATTTGAATTAAAGGATGCTCTTTATGCGATGATTAGTATATTAATCAGGGGGCATAAAAGAGATACTTGTTATCATCGCTATTATAGGCTAGGTATAGAACAGCAATTAAGAATTACTGAACTTCAGGAATATTATATCTATAGTATGGGGGAGGAGTATCAAGAAATACATCCTGCAGTAATTTCTTATTTTACTTATGATAATAAACTTCCGGATAGGAAAAGAGCGTTTTACTATGCTTGCTTACTAACAAAACATAGAGATAATATGGTTATCATGGATCATCACCGTTTGGAAATGTTACAGTTTTTAAAACGTCAGTTATTTGCTGGTGTCTTTCATCGCCATCTGACTGTTTTAGCAGATGCATTACTTCCTGAAACACCAGTGGATGCAGAGCTTGCAGAATTAATACCCAAAATTTCGTTTGTTCATGAAGTGGTATGTGAAAATCCAAAGATTAAGAGTGTTGCTACCCGGCACAAAGAATTACAGGAGGAATGCATTGTACCATTAACCGATGGACACGCATTTATTAATCTTTATACAGATCAAGCACAGATTTTCTTTATCGATCATAAAGAGCAGCGTTATTATACTTTGGCTTCCTATACCTTAAAGAAATTGACTCATTTCACACAGTTACTAGAAACTTGTTATGCGATAAATCCGGATCAGGCAGAACTTATTTTGTATTTATCTGAAAAAACTTTAGTTTATCCAAAGTTTGATGAGTACACTGTTGAGTTAAGAAAGAGAGTAGTACAGCTGTCAACCCTAACGAAGGAATATCGAAGAGACTTTATTCAAACCTTAATTCATTATTATTATGATAATTTTGAAGGTGAAATTTTAGAAAGCTATTTAAAAATCATTGATTTAAAGGTATTTGAACAACAAAGTCGATATAAAATGATTGAATTTATGATAATTCGTGAATTGTATCCGCTTGCACTTCATGCGATGGAGGAGCTAGGATATGAGGGAGTAGAAATAAAAAGACTTCAAAGGTTATGTAATCATTTGCTATCAAGTGCTGATGAAGTATCGAGGTATCAAGAGATCTTATTACAGATTGCTTTTTATTTATTTACAAAGGGTTATTACGAGGAAGCAACTCTTTCTTATTTGGTTAAATATTTCTATGGTACAACAGCACAGATGTATGAGTTATGGCAAATGGCGAAAGAGAAAAACATTGATACCTTTGATTTAGAAGAGCGTCTACTTGGTCAAATGTTGTTTGCAGAAAGCTATCTAGGAAATTCGATTCAGGTATTTTTATCTTTCTATCGTAAAGGTTGTAATCGGAAGTTAACTCGTGCATTTTTATCCTTCTATAGCTACAAATATCTGCTACGAGACCGTGTTACAGAACCAGAATTGTTTGAGGTCATTCGTAAGGAGTTAAATTATGAGGAGAATGACGTAGCGCTACGTGCTATATTAAAACACTATTCTACGATGGAACAATTAACAGATAGCGAAGTGAAATTTATAGATTACCATTTGAGTAGACTAGTTCAGAAGGGAATCGTACTACCATTTTTTAAAGAATTTAAGAAAAACATGAGGATTCCACAGCACATGTACGATAAATGTTATGTGGAATATCGGACAAATCCCAAAAATCGTGTTATGATTCACTATTCTTATGGGAATGAGAGTGGTGAGAAGGCGTTTACTGTAGAAGAGATGCAAAATCAGTGTTATGGTATCTTCGTTAAGGATTTTGTACTGTTTTATAAGGAGGAACTACAATATTATATTACAGAGATTACAGAACTAGGGGAAGAAGTAACGGAAAGTAAAACGATAATTGGTGCAATGGAAGAAGAGACATCCGGAGATGATTGTTATAATCAATTAAATCATATTATGGAAGCAAAAGAGTTAAAAGATGATGTAACAGCACTTCGGCTATTAGATAATTATGTAAAGCAAAAGTTTACAATTGAAACTTTATTTAAAGCAATTGATTAATGGAAGGAGGAAACCATGGGGGAGAATAAGCAATTATTAATAGGCTTTGAAATTACGAATGAAACGTCACAAATTTATTATTATCAATCACAGACTGGGGATGCCGTTCCGATTTTTTTAACACAAAATCAATCGAATCCATTGTTTCCTACCTGTTTAGCAGTAAAGGAATCGAACAAGGAGTGGATGGTTGGTGAAGAAGCATTACGAAGCTCAAGTCTTGGTGGATCATTATTAATAGAAAATATACTAGAAAAATTAGAACATCAGGAGAGCATAACGATTTATGGAGCAACCTTTACCCCGGTAATGCTATTAACAAAGTTTTTTAAAAAAGCATTCATGGTAGTAAGGCAGCAGTTCCTAAATAGTAGCATACAAAAGCTAGTGATTACCGTACCTGATCTTACTCCTAACATGACAGAGATGATATATCTTAGTTTAGAAGAATTGGGGATTTATAGGGACAGAGTTCATATTATAAGTCAAGTGCAAAGCTATATGTATTATGTACTAAGCCAGAAGCCAGAGATTTGGATGCATGATGTATCTTTGTTTACTTATGATGAGACTGGGCTCTTTTATTATAATCTTACAGTAAATCGAAGGATGCAGCCCTTTACCGTAATAGTGGAACGCATGGATTTAAGCAATGAGCTGACACCAGAATTGTTTGAACAAGAACCAATAGAGCGAGTTTTATATCGTCTTGAAAGGCTTATGAATCAGGTATTATATAGGCGTTTAACTAGTGCTGTGTTTGTAACTGGAAAGGGATTTGAAGGAAACTGGGTTCGAGATGTGTTAGTTCGTCTAAGCAGTTCCCGCCGAGTTTTTTTAGGGCAGAACCTGTATGCGAAGGGGACCTGTTTAGCCGCGAAGGGCTTTCTTGACGATAGCTTCCAAAATTATTTATTCTTAAGTGAAGAGATGATTACATCAAACATTTCGTTACGACTTTATGAAAATGCAAAGGAAGTAGATTTTTGTTTGATAAAAGCGGGGACTCCATGGTGGAAAGCAAACAATACAGTGACAGTAATACTTGATCAGACCAAGGAATTATCATTTACAGTAACAAATCTTTTAAATAGGGAACCACTTTATGAGGTGTTATCCCTAGATGGGTTAATGGAAAGAGAGAATAAGACGATCAAGCTTTCGGTTACAGTTCACTTTATCGATCGAGAGACTGCGATTGTAACAGTTCGTGATGTTGGATTTGGTGTATTTTACGAGACAAATTATCGTATTTGGGAGCAAATGCTTACCTTATAATGGAAGAATGGAGTTTATTATGGGAAAATTAATTCTTTGTGCAGGAACAACAGCCGAGAAACCATATTGTTTCAAGCTAACAGGTACTCCCGTCTATACGATTGAAGAACTATGCTATTATATCTATCATAATTTGGAATCTGTTAGTGAGGAACTATTCAATCAAGAGTTAATAGATTTTATTAGAGAGGAATTAGGACTTAAGGAGAGGGCGGATTTCTTAGAGGAATTACTAAAAAAGAAGTCAGGTATTAAGGATTTAGTAGTCAGTATTCTTTGCAGTTGTGACCTATATGATAAGACTGAAATTAATCAATTATTAGCGGAAATTGATATTCTGTTTCGATTAACCCCAATACAAAGAAAAAAAAGACAAGCGGATTTTTGTTTATCCCATCATAGGTATAAAGAAGCAATGAAAGAGTACTTGGAAATTCTTAATAGCAGGGAGTTTACGGATTTAACTAGTGAAGAATATGGAGATATCCTACATAATATGGGCGTCTTAGAAGCGAGAACAGGGGCATTTATGGTAGCCGCAGATAAGTTTCGTGAAGCTTACGAGCGTAATCACAAAGAAAGTTCACTAAAGCAATATCTTTATGCACTAAAGTGTAGTAAACGAGAGGCTTTGTTTGAAAGAGAAGTCAAAATTCTTGTGGGTGATCGTGAATTACTTAAATCTATGGAGGAGGAGCTTTATCAAACCTTAGAACTTTCAGAATATACAAGTTTTTATGCAGAGGTAGTTAAGCTCTCGGAGCTAAAAGAGAATGGAAAATACACAGAGTTCTATGAGCGTTTGAATGAACTTGTTAAGCAGTTAAAAATAGAATACCGCAAGGATAGCATATAGAAAAGAGGATTGGCATGGGTTTATTTTCATCTCGAAAGAAGAATAAAGAAGACAAACGAATAAAAAACACAGACTTTGTTCAAATGTCAGTGGAGGAAGCACTAGAAAAATATTCTGGTTCTTCCGTGGCTCAAACTCCATTTAGCATTGAGGAGGAGAATCTTTCTTTTTTAGAGAAGAAGAAAAGGAAAAAAGAGCAAGCGAAAAATAAGAGAAACAATAGTGTAGAAATAAATGGGCTAAATCCATATCAAGGGGAAATCAAAGAGGAAAACCTTGGCGATGTAATTAAGGAGCATAAAAGTCAGATACTTGAGTTGACTGCTCAATTAGAAGAAACGAAACAAGAATATGAGGCAGTGACCTCCTATCTGTCTGATATACAAAAAATCGAGCAAATTCCGGATGGCCAAAAAAAGCCTTATTTGGATGCTGCGAATAAGATTATAAACTTTGAAAAAGAAAGAAAAAATTATTTAAACATCGATCGTAAGCTATCAGAAGCTCAGTTTGCAGAGATGAATAGGCTAGAAGAAGACATTAAAAGGGAGCTTCCAAAGCTAAAGGAACAGGAACATTATCAACAGCTTATTAAAGAAGATTTGCGTCAGCTTGAGGGAGAAAAAGGTGTATTAAGCTATGATAGAGAGCAGGCAGTTTCAAAGGCAAAATTTCTAAAACAATTAGCAATCGTAGGTTTTGTATTAATCCTACTATTATTTGGTGGATTGTTTTTATTGGATAATGCAGTGGAGGCGGATTTGTCATTACCAATTCTTTTGACTGGTTTTTTTGGAGTTTTTTTAGTCGCATACATTATCTATGACACAAGAAGATGTTCGTACAAGCAAAAGATGGCAGAGCTTAAACTAAATCGTGCGGTTTCATTAATTAATAAGGTGAAACTTAAGTATGTTAATTGCACAGCGATGCTTGACTATTCCTATGAGAAATATCATACCACCGGATATCAGGAACTTATGGCTAGGTACCAGTTGTTTTTAAAAGAAAGAGAAGAATTAGAACGCTTAGAGCAAAATACCGAGCTACTTGGTTACTATCAAGAGGAGTTAGTGAAGGAACTAAGAAAGCATGGGATTGACGATGCAGAAGTTTGGGGGTATCAGGCAGAAGCCCTACTTGATAAAAAAGAAATGGTTGAGGTTCGTCACCGTTTAAATGTTCGTAGACAAAAGCTTCGTGAACATATTGATTTATGTGCAAAACAACTGGATTTAGTACGTAATTCTCTAGAGGGTATTCGTACAAGAAATCCGGAATATGATAGCGAAATCATATAAGGAGTAAGATATAATAAAAAAAAATAATATAATAGTAAAAAAAATTATGGTAAATATATAAATTAATACAGTAATGAAATAATGAATATAAAAAAGAACTTATAAAAGGTAGTGAGTACTTCTATAAGTTCTTTTTGTTGTATTTTTTGTGCAACTTGTTTCAGTATATTCTTATTCATGACAAGGAAAAGTTTGCGAAGTGTACTTTTTCTTGCTTGAAGTAGTCATAGTTTGTGAGCTTGTTTTACTAGTAGGCTTAGATGCTACTGCTTGATTAACTTTCGAGTTGTTTGGAACATAGTTCATAATAGCAGTATTTGATAATTGATAAATTAGAGTTGCCATCTCATTACTTTTTATATTATAGTCGCATTGAATCCAATGTTGAATTACACTTAAACTCCCCATGATTACGTAATTATAGATATATTCTGATATGTCTGGAGGGCAGTTTAGCATGACAGCAGATTTTAGATGAGCTAATATATCCTTCATGAATTTAGTCTGGAAAGACAGATTTTCTTGTGGACGAAGTAAGGTATTAAATATCATAGAGTTATCTTTTATATAATCTAAAAATGTGATCAGATAGGGAAGTGTATCTTGATTAGAGTCCACTTTTCCAAGAAATTCTTTCGCATTATCTAATACTTCATTTTCTAATTCAACCAACAATGAAACTGGATCCGTATAGTAAAGATAGAAGGTAGAACGATTAATTCCTGCATTTTCACAGAGTTCTTTTATTGTGATTTTTTCTACTGGTTTCTCATGCATTATTTCGATAAGGCTATTCTTTAGTAGCATTTTAGACAACTTCACTCTTTGGTTATTTTTTTCTGCCATGTATGAATCCTCCATACAAAAAAATAATTTCTGTTCGTAATACGACATATGAAATGTATTTGTCGAGCTAACAACAGATGAAGCTAAACTGATGGTTGTTAATCCGACACAGTGTGGATATGATAAGGATAAGAAATTACAAAGACTTGTAAAAATGAATACTATGCTATTTATGATAGTGGAAATAAATGGAGCTGTCAATGGGGATTAATAGCCCTATTAAAAGCACTTTTTCTTTTATATGCTGCTGAAGCACGAAAATGGGAGTTAGTGTAGCCGGATATTTGTTCCTGCTTCGGCCTTGGCACAAATACCCTGCCTACTGAACAGAAATGGAGGTTAGTATGGATATGAATAAGACGCGAATCTTTTTAACAGGGGCTACTGGTACCATGGGATATTCCGTTCTTAAAGAATTGGTCGAAGAACTAGATAAATTTGAGGTTATACTTCTAGTTCGTCATACGGACAATAAGAAGGAGTTAATAGAGCCCTACGAAAAGTTAAATGGTGTAAATATATATTGGGGAGACCTAACAAATTACAAGGATGTGTTTGAATGTGTAAGCCACGCAGACATCATTTTACATGTTGCTGCCTTTGTTTCACCGGCAGCAGACTATTATCCATTACTTGCTATGAAAACGAATTATGGTTCTACAAAAAATATTCTAACTGCAATACGAGAGCAAGGTCGGATGGAGAAAGTAAAACTTGTGTATATAGGTACGGTTGCAGAGACGGGGGATCGAATACCGCCAATTCATTGGGGAAGAGTAGGGGATCCGATAAAGCCAAGTATCTTTGATTACTATGCGGTATCTAAGGTTGCGGCAGAACGTATTGTAATTGAGTCAGGACTAACTTACTGGGTTAGTCTTAGGCAGACTGGGATTATGGGACCAGCAATGAGTAAGATAAATGACCCAATCTTATTTCATAATGGACTTTATAATGTTTTGGAGTATGTATCCGATCGCGATTCTGGTAGATTGCTACGAAATCTTTGTTCACTAGATCATCAAGAGGAATTAAGTCCAGAGTTTTGGAACCACATTTACAATATTGGTGGTGGTGAGAGCTGTCGTGTTGATACTTATTCGATGTTTCAAGATATATTTGGTGCTATCGGGATTCAGGATTTAGATTTTGTAATTAGCCCAAGATGGTTTGCTACAAAAAACTTTCACGGACAATATTATTTGGATTCGGATAAACTTGAGGATTTTCTTCATTTTCGTCAAGATTCCATGCAGTATTTTTATAAAGAGTATATTAAGAATTTAGGAGTAACTGCTTCTATATCAAAGATCATTTGTAAGATTCCGGGTGGTCAGAAGATGATGGGAAGTATTTTAAAAAAGGTATTTCTGAAGATGGCAAGAACAGAACATGGAACGGTACATTTTATAGAGAATAATATGGAGGATCAGATTTCTGCTTATTGGGGGAGTAAGGATAAGTGGGAACAGTTACCAGCATCGGTTCATGACCTAGAAATACAAAAGGATTGGAACCGAGCAATTGTACTAAATCATGGATATGAGGAAGATAAACCAAAAAACAAGCTGGATCTTAGCGATATAAATGAAGCTGCAGTATTTCGTGGAGGTAAAATAAATTCTTCAAGCATGAAAGTAGGAGACTTAAGAACACCGCTTACCTTTACTTGTGCTTTTGGGCACACCTTTGAGGCAAGTCCTAGACTTATTTTAGAAGGAGGTCATTGGTGTCCCGTGTGTGAAAGAGAAAGCTGGAATTATGGGAGGAGAGCAATGATAGATCCATTCTTTGCTCAAGTGTGGGATCCACTTCATGATGGAGAGATATCACTTAAGGAGTACAAAAAAGAAGTGAATGAGCTTATGGTTTAAACCAAAATACCCAGTAGAATACGATTCTAAAGAGAAACGTTCGTTCTGCTGGGTATCCCTTTCACTTTTAAGGGCTTGGATTATTATGTCCCTTATTTATTTGTTTCCATAGTTTTATAACACCAAAACCAATCCTTACATTCCAAACCTTCCCCTGTTGGATTGTTTTCTCTTTTTACCAATTGTTCATATGTGGCAGGAGCAGGAACCATAACTGGATCGCCAGGTTTCCAACATGCAGGTGTAACGACATTAAATTCATCTGTAGTCTGAAGAGCATGTAACAAACGAAGAATTTCAGCAGTACAACGTCCATTGGTGAGTGGGTAGATTAAGATAGCACGAATTATTTGTTTAGGATCGATAAAAAATACGTTACGAACAGTTTGAGTGGTACTCACTTCAGGAGCGAGCATTCCATATAAACGTGCGATATCACCGGAACGATCTGCAATTACCGGGAATGGAATTTGAACACCGGTATTTAGGTAAATGCTGTTCACCCAAGCAAGATGGGAGGGATTACTATCAATACTAAGCCCAACCAGACTAGCATTTAGTTTATCAAATGCAGGAGCGTTCTGGGCGAATGAGAGAAATTCAGTAGTGCAAACAGGTGTAAAATCGCCAGGATGTGAAAATAAAATAACCCAACGTCCTTTGAGATCGGACATTTTCAACGGTCCAAAAGTCGTAACAGCTGTGAAATCAGGTGCAGTCATACCGATACTAAGATGATTAATTTCCAAGGAAGTGCCTCCAAAGAATAGTTTATCAGTAATATGATATGCAGTTAAGGGTAAGCCGTTACAGTAGAGTTTAGAAATGTGGATAAAGTATTTTTACTAGTTTTGGCCCTAATGTTCTTAGCTTATAATAGTTTACTCCTCATTGATATAATTTAGGTTTATAATTAATCAATATTTCAATTTAGGTCTATAATTGATAGATATTTCAATTCGGGTCTATAATTGATAGATATTTTAATTTAGGTCTATAATTGATAGATATTTTAATTTAGGTCTATAATTGATAGATATTTTAATTCAGGTCTATTATTTACAAATATTACAATCTAGTTTATTATTGACAATTATTTTAATCTAGTTTATTATTGCAAATATGAAAAAAACTTCATGAAGTTTACTTCATATTTTATTATATTTGACAGGAGGTAATTACTTGAAAAATAAACTTTTAGAATCCTATTTAATTTCTTTCATAGCTTTTTTAATAGGTTTCATAGAGATATTCTTTAAACATGAAATGTTTAGTCCAATAGAAGGATTTAATTCTGGATTCTTAATGGTAGGATTAGGGATACTTATTTTTATTCTAACTATAATTTCTCATATTAAATATTATTCTAATAAAAAGCAGATGGATATAGAGTGTTCTAAAGAATATGATGAAAGAGATGAATTAATTGATGGAAAAGTTGCTAATTTAACTATGAAAGTTATAATTATTTTAATATTTATTATCATGTTTATGACGAATTTTATTAACATTCAGACAAACAACGCTTTATTTATTATTATATTAGCTTCTAGTTTTATTAATATTCTGGCTAAAAAATTCTATAATAATTATTATTGATTAGGTGAACATAATGAAAAATAAGATTAAAGAGTTAAGATTAGATCATGAAAAAACACAACAAGAATTAGCAGATTTAGTTGGAGTTTCGTCAAGAACAATCATTTCTTTAGAAAATCAGAAATATAATCCATCTGTTTTAATAGCTCATAGAATAGCTTCAGTTTTTGGACTAGCTATTGAAGATGTGTTTATATTTGAAGATGTTGATTATTTATAAATATGAATTAAATTAGATAAAAAAGGGAGAAAAAATATTATGACTATGAAAATATTTATTATAGTTTTTGGAGTATTATTAATGTTGTGGGGAATTCACAGATTGAAAACTGATGACGCTTTCGTAGGGAAAACTCAAAAACAAAAAAATTTATTTAATCTACTTTTACTTGGAGAAGCATCTGGTTTAGGCCAATTTATAGGTGGAGTTATATGTATAATAATAGGTGTAATTTCTTTTATAATTAAGTAGATTGTAGAAATAAAATTAAACAACACGTATGCAATCGTGCGTAAAATAGCTTCAAAAATTGGGTATGCCTGTCAATTGAAATAATAAAGGTAATGTAAGTGTTTGAATAAAATAGACCCTATAAGATAAGCAGTTAAAAAAAGAGGATAACTCTTAAAATTAACTGACTCTACCTTATAGGGTCTATTTTTTTATAATTATATAAATAGGAAGGAAGGAGGATTTAAAGAATTATTTTTTGGAACAGGTTTCAGAATTACAAAAAAAAGAATAAAGCGATTACCTATACGGATGAGTTTTTACGATAACGACTTTCGAAATTCCCGAGGGGATGATTTCACTAACTGTGAAAACACTCGATTAAATGTGCGCTGTGTAGTAAATCCACATTCATAAGCTATCTCAGTGATACTTTTTTCAGTATTCTGCAATAAGTGTTTTGCATAACTAATTCTCAATTCCATTATATAATGTGTTAAGGTACAATGAACGCGTTCAGAAAACAACCGTGATATATAAGAAGGATGGAATCCTAAATGGGAAGCTAAATCCCCCAGGGAAAACTGCTCTAAGTAGTGATCTTCTACATAAACCAATATGGAAGGAAGGATATCTTCATAAGTAGAGGTTGCTTTTTCTGTAAAGGTTGTATTTTTTAGGATGAGTGAGAAAATAACAGAGAGGTAGCTTATCATTAGTTCTTGATTTTGGTCACCTTTCCATTCTTCTAATAGCATCTTAACAAAGGGTGTTATTTTTTTTGTTTTTTCCCTTTGTAGAAATGGAGTAGTAAATTCTTTTTGAAAGTAACGTTTAAACATTGGAAGCGTGTCTGGAGATAGAATACAGAGAACGTATTCGCAGTATTCCTTTGTTTCATACGAATGTATTGTATTTGGTAAGGCTATCATTATGTCAGATTCTTCTAAAAGTAAGGTTTTCCCATTGCAGGTTGCCTCAACAGCTCCTCTTTGACAAATAAGAATCTCAATTTCTTTATGTAAATGGGGAGGAAATGTCATATTGGTACCTTGATATAAATTTAAAGTTCGTGACTTATTTTCATAAAATAGCTTCACCGATAATCCTCCATTCATCGTCGTTCACGTAAAATTGCTTCACTGTTAATTCTTCATGTATCGTCATTCATTATTCATGATGAAAAAGTTTAGCGAAGTGTGCTTTTCCTTGTCTTACATTATACATAAGAAATTTAGAAGCTACAATATCTTAAAGGTAAAAATATGTCTAATTTATCTAAGCTATTTTCTTTCTATCAATTCCTTTGATTGCTATACTATAAATGAATCAAAGGTGTCAATGGCTATTTGTATTGACGAGCAAAGTTACTGTCATTATTAAGCTACTAAAGTGTAGAAAATGAGGTATCTTGATTTGTAGGCGTGCTAAAGCACGCAGATGGGAGTTATGATGAAAAGAGCATTAATAGTTCAAGGTGGATGGGATGGACATGAGCCAGTTTTGGTTAGTAAGGTATTTCAGAAAATGTTAGAAGAGGAAGGATTTTTGGTAGAGATACATGATACACTAGAATGTCTATCGGATGCAGAAAATCTAAAAAATTATGACTTAATCATTCCGGTTTGGACGATGGGAACAATTCCGTCAGATTATGTACATAATGTATCAGTTGCGGTTTCGTTAGGAACAGGGCTTGCAGGGTGTCATGGTGGGATGTGTGATTCTTTCCGTAATGAAGTGGAATGGCAGTTTATGACGGGTGCACAGTGGGTAGCTCATCCGGGAAATGATGGTGTAGAGTATATGGTACACGTGTCAAATGATGACTACTTTACCAAAGGACTTTCTGATTTTAAAGTTTGCTCCGAACAATATTATCTTCATATTGATCCTGCAATCAAAATTTATGCTACCACCACATTTCCAGTTGTAGATGGACCGCATGCTTCTAACGGAAATGTAGAAATTCCGGTTGTATATACCAAGATGTGGGGAGAAGGAAAAGTGTTCTATTCATCGTTAGGGCACCACGCAGACATTTTTGATATTCCTGAAGCGTATGAGATCATGAGACGTGGATTTCTTTATGCGGCAAGATAAATTCATACAGCAAGATAAATTCATGCAGCGAGATAAATTCATGCAGTAAGATAAATTCATGCAGCGAGATAAATTTATGCGCGAGATAAATTCAGATAGCAAGATAATAATTAAGAAATAAATTTGATATAAATTTTTATCTTACTAAAATTTTTTACACAAACTTGTATCATGTAGAATGTTAAGTCAGAAAGAGCTTAATGGAATCGGAGGTTATCATGGAGAAAGTTAATGTTGGAATTATTGGATGTGGAAACATTAGTAATATTTATATGCAAAATATCACAACTCTTTTTGTGAATTTAAAACTTTATGCAGTTTGTGATTTAGAGGTTGAGAAAGCAAAGCAAGCAGCTGAAAAGTTTCAGGTAGAGCATGTGCTAACTTATGATGAAATGATACAATCACCAGAAATAGCGGTTATTTTAAATCTAACCACTCCAAAGAGCCATTACTCCATATGTAAAGATGCGATATTAGCAGGAAAACATGTCTATGTGGAAAAACCTCTTTCCTTAAAGTTAGAGGAAGGAAAGGAGTTAGTTTCCTTAGCCAAAGAAAAGAAACGATTGCTTGGTTGTGCACCAGATACCTTTTTAGGAGCAGGTATACAAACTTGTATTAAGGCAATTAACGATGGTTACATAGGAGAGGTGATTGGAGCTACTGCTTTTATGATGTGCCATGGTCATGAAAGCTGGCATCCAGATCCAGAATTTTATTATCAGATAGGTGGTGGTCCGATGTTTGATATGGGACCTTACTACCTAACAGCTCTTGTTTCTATGATTGGTCCTGTAAAAGAAGTGGTTGGAATGAATTCGATTTCGTTCCCAACTAGAACAATCACCAGTGAGAAAAAGTTTGGTGAGATAGTACCAGTAGAAGTTCCAACCCATGTAACAGGGTTGTTAAGATTTGAAAATGGAGCAATTGGTAACATAATTACAAGCTTTGATGTATGGGGCTCAACTTTGCCAAGAATAGAGGTTTACGGTACCAGAGGAAGCTTGATTGTACCTGATCCGAATTGCTTTGATGGGGAAGTTCTTATCAAACAGTATTTTTCAAAATCCTTTGAAGCTTTTCCGTTAAGTAGTATCTATAGCATGAATAGCCGTGGAGCGGGATTATCGGATATGGCAAACTGTATTTTAAGCCAAACGGATAACAATCGTGCCAGTGGAGAATTAGCATGTCACGTTTTAGAAATTATGCATGCATTACATACCAGTCAGGAGGCAAAATCTTTTGTCGAGTTATCGACACGCTGTGAACCTCCTAAGCCATTGGGAATGAATTTAATTAAGGGAGGTATATCATAGTTTATTTCATAGCATGCGTTAAAGCAGTGGTTAATAAGTAGTTAAAGGCTAGAGTTAAAAGGTAGAACTTTGTAGAATTACACGAGAATCTGCCTTTTAACTCTTTTCTTATAGGCTTGCATTTTGAATCAAATACAAGTTATAATAAACCTAGAAATACATTTGAAATTACAGAACTCAGTTAGCTAAAGAAGCGCAGGAAAGAGTTGATTAAACAAAGATTATTCCATTGGCAGTTTGCGCTGGAACTTAAGTAGATATTGTATAAAGATAAGAGCTTTTAATATGTTGATAATATAAAAGATAAGAACTTTTAACATGTTGATTTATATATATGTATATACTCATAGATTGGAGTTAATATGAAAGTAACCTATATTTACCACAGCTGCTTTACAGTGGAAGAACAGGAAGTTGTATTAATATTTGACTATTTTAAAGGGGACTTACCTCGGTTTGATAGCGACAAGAAGATTTACGTTTTTTCCAGCCATAAGCATGCGGATCATTTTAGTAAAATAATATTTAAACTTGCAAAGGATTATAAGAATATATCATTTTTATTATCAAACGATATAAAAATGAATGAAAAATATATGGAGCGGGTTCAAATTCCAGAAGAAGCAAGAGATAAGATACAATATTTACGTAAGAATGAAACTTATCAGATAATGGAGGATATAAAGGTTGAAACATTAACCTCTACGGATGAAGGAGTAGCTTTTATGGTTACCTTATTTGGTAAGACTATTTACTTTGCAGGCGATTTAAATTGGTGGACCTGGAAAGGTGAAACGGAAGAAGAATACCAAGATATGACGAAACGATTTTTTACGGAAATCGATAAATTAAAGGGGCGTCATCTTGATCTAGCATTTTTACCGCTCGATGGAAGACAAGAAGAGAGATTTTATCTTGGATTTGACCATGTCATGCGAGAAGCTGAAGTTATCAATGCATTTCCAATGCATTACTGGGAAAAACCAGATGTAATACAGAGACTAAAGGAAATGGAAGTTTCGAAAGATTACCGAGATAGGATTTTTGATGTAATGGAACCAGGGCAAGTGTTCGAGTGTTAACGGATTTATAAGACTTTAATGTACAATGATCTTTTTTACGTAAGAATGTCCCGTATTGGTTTAACTTCAAAGCTTAATAAGCGTAAAATCAAAAAAATATAATTACAATTTAGCAATATAATATATAAAAAAGGAGATAAGGTGATTATATGAATTTTAAATTTGCACATAATAATTTTAACGTATTAGATTTAGAAAAATCATTAGCATTTTATGAGGAAGCACTAGGATTAAAGGAAGTTAGAAGACATGAATCGAAAGATTTTACTTTAGTTTATCTAGGAGATGGAAGCACTACACATTGCCTTGAATTAACCTATCTTCATGATCGCAAAGAAGCCTATAACTTGGGTGAAAATGAATTTCATTTGGCATTTGTTGTAGATGATTATGATGCGGCTTTAAAGAAACATAAAGAAATGAATTGTGTAATTTATGAAAATCCTGCAATGCACATTTACTTTATTGTAGATCCAGATGGTTATTGGTTAGAGGTTGTTCCAGCAAAATAATCATTAGAATAGTAATATAACTCTATACTGAATACTTGGATGAGCAAAAATGGTTATTGGTTAGAGTTTCTCTAGCAAATAAATAGTTATTTTCTGGACAGAATGAAAAAGCCTTGACAATTTTTAAAAGTTTGCATATGATAAGAAATATAAAAATATAGGATAAATGTAGTGATGGAGAGGATTACATAAGTAACCTTGTCAGAGATAACAATCCATTGGCTGTGAGGTTGTTTCAAGTAGTGCTTATCGAAGGTAGCTCCGGAACAGTGTTTCTGAAACTTTAAGTAGCGTGTAGGAAATGCCGGGAAGTCCCGTTATAGACGAGCGTTTTGATTAGAAATGCGAAAGAGGTGAATACTAAAAAAATTCTTAATGCCACAACTGGTGACATGGTAGGAAATGTTTTTTATTCACAAATTAAGGTGGTACCACGGTTCTTCGTCCTTATCGGCGAAGGACCTTTTTTTATGCATTAATACATTTTTGTACAAGAAATACCACCAAATATCTATAGTAACTTTATGAAAAGCTAAATAGTTTAAATTTATTTTATTACACAACTTAGTTGAATTATTTTTAAGATAGGAAAGGAGATTCTTATGCAAAAAGAGTTAGCAAAAACCTATGATCCTAAGGACATAGAGGGCAGATTGTATGAGAAATGGCTGGAGAAAAAATATTTCCATGCCGAAGTTGATAAGACAAAGAAACCATTTACGATTGTGATTCCACCACCAAACATTACTGGTCAGCTTCACATGGGCCACGCACTTGATAATACGATGCAGGACATCTTAATTCGTTTTAAGAGAATGCAAGGCTTTAATGCACTTTGGCAGCCAGGTACAGACCATGCTTCCATTGCAACAGAAGTTAAGATTATCGAAGCTTTAAAAAAGGAAGGAATCGATAAAGACCAGCTTGGCCGTGAAGGCTTTTTAAAGAGAGCATGGGAATGGAAAGACGAATACGGCGGACGTATTATCGGACAGCTTAAAAAACTTGGTTCCTCCTGTGATTGGGATAGAGAAAGATTTACGATGGATGAAGGCTGCTCCAAAGCAGTAGAAGAAGTATTCGTAAAGATGTATGAGAAGGGAATGATTTATAAAGGTTCCCGTATCATTAACTGGTGTCCAGTTTGTCATACTTCTATTTCTGATGCTGAGGTTGAGTATGAGGATCAGGCAGGACATTTCTGGCATATCAAATATCCAGTAGTAGGTACGGATGAGTATCTTTGTTTTGCAACCACTAGACCTGAGACTATGCTTGGTGATACTGCTGTTGCAGTTCATCCAGAAGATGAGCGTTATATGCACCTCATTGGCAAGAAGGTAAAACTTCCTTTTGTTGACCGTGAGATTCCAATCATCGGGGATAGCTATGTTGAGAAGGATTTCGGAACAGGTGTTGTTAAGATTACACCAGCACATGACCCTAATGACTTCGAAGTTGGTAAGAGAAATAACCTTCCAGAAATCAATATCATGAATGATGATGCTACGATTAACGTAAAT
>NZ_DAMADT010000043.1:22441-33901 GCF_031997925.1 Lachnoclostridium sp.
ATGGTGGCAAGTTTGAAGGTATGGATCGTTACGCAGCAAGAAAGCAAATTGTAAAAGAGTTAGATGAAATGGGCTTACTTGTGAAAGTAGAAGATTATTCTCATAATGTAGGTACTCATGATCGTTGTAACACAACCATAGAACCATTAATCAAGCAGCAGTGGTTTGTTAAGATGGACGAATTAATTAAGCCTGCTATAGAGGCTGTTAAAAATAAGGAAATTGAGTTAGTTCCAGAGCGTATGGAAAAAGTTTATTATAACTGGACTGACAATATTCGTGACTGGTGTATCAGCCGTCAGTTATGGTGGGGACATCGTATTCCAGCTTATTATTGTGATAAGTGTGGTAAGGTTATTGTTTCTAAGACAGCTCCAACTGCTTGTGAGTGTGGACATGACCACTTTACACAGGACCCAGATACTCTTGATACTTGGTTTAGTTCTGCATTATGGCCATTTTCAACCCTTGGCTGGCCTGAAAAAACAGAAGATTTAGAGTATTTCTATCCAACTGATGTCTTAGTAACTGGTTACGACATTATCTTCTTCTGGGTTATCCGTATGATTTTCTCAGGATACGAGCAAATGAACGAAAAGCCATTTAAAACTGTATTATTCCATGGTTTGGTTCGTGACTCTCAAGGTAGAAAGATGAGTAAATCTCTTGGAAATGGTATTGATCCATTAGAGATTATCGAACAGTACGGTGCAGATGCACTTCGATTTATGTTAATCACAGGAAATGCAACTGGTAATGATATGCGTTTCTATATGGAACGTGTGGAATCAGCAAGAAACTTCGCTAATAAAGTATGGAATGCTTCCCGTTTCATCATGATGAATATGCAACAGATGGAAGAAGCAGGAATGGATGCTAAGGTAAATTCTGTGGATATATCTACTCTAACGGATGCTGATAAGTGGATTATTTCAAAGGTAAATACGTTAGCGAAGGATGTAACAGAACATCTTGAAAAGTTCGATCTTGGTATTGCGGCACAGAAAGTTTACGATTTCATATGGGAAGAGTTCTGTGACTGGTATATTGAAATGGTAAAACCAAGATTATATGGTGATGCGAAAGAAACTAAGACAGCAGCAATCTACACGTTAAGAACTGTATTAAATTCTGCACTTAAGTTACTTCATCCTTATATGCCATTTATCACAGAAGAAATCTTCTGTACTTTAAAGGAAATGGAGGGAAGACTCTCTGAGGATGAGTCTATCATGATTTCCAAGTGGCCAGAGTATAAGGAAGAATTTAATTTTGCAAAGGAAGAGGAAGCTGTTGAGATTATCAAGGAGGCAGTAAAGGCAATCCGTAATGCACGTACAGAGATGAATGTACCACCAAGCAGAAAAGCTAAGGTAATCGTAGTTTCTGATAGTGAAAAGGTTAGAGAAGTATTTACTAATAGTAAAGTATTCTTTGCTAGCTTAGGATATGCAAGTGAAATCCTTATCCAAAGTGATAAGAATGGTATTGATTCTGATGCGGTTTCAGTTGTAACTGCAGCAGCAACCATTTATATTCCATTTGCTGACCTTGTTGATATCGAGAAGGAAATTGAACGTCTTAGCAAAGAAAAAGAACGTTTGGCTGGTGAGTTAAAACGTGTTAATGGAATGCTTGCAAATCCAAACTTCGTAAACAAAGCTCCAGAAGCGAAATTAGCAGAGGAGAGAGGGAAGTTAGAGAAGTATACCTCCATGTTAGCTCAAGTAGAGGAGCGATTGGTACATTTTCAGAAATAATTAAAACAAAATAATTTTGAAAGATTATTAGCAGTAATAAATATTGGCATCAGAGTTTTACGAAACATTCGTAAAAACTCTGATGCTTTTTTTTATCTTATCCGATATTTATATTGTAATTATGAATGTACTTAGGGGGTGCTATTCATGAGTGATTGGTCAAGGCCAACCAAAGAATTAATGTACAAGAAGACAAAAGTTGCTCTTCGCAATGATAAAATGGAAGCATATATTACTCTTTATGCTCCAGTAGGTAAAGATCGTTATACAAAAGAGATGATTTATGAAATACTTCGTTTCCATCATGTTATATATGGAATCGACGATGATGTAGTTAACAAGCTTAGCGAAAAACCTTGCTATGGGAAAGAGATACTAATAGCAAAGGGAACAAAGGAGGTCGACGGAAAAGACGGTTATTTTGTTTACTTTTTTGATACTAGAGTTGATAGAAACCCAAGAATCCTAGAAGATGATTCGGTGGATTATTATGCTATGACCAGAATTGTTACAGTTTCTCAGGGAGAAATTATAGTAAGGTATCATAAAGCCATTCAAGGAACCAATGGTATTGATGTATCTGGAAGCATTCGGGTAGGAAAGATAGGTAGAGACCTTCCACCGCTAAAAGGTAAAGGGTTTAAGTTATCGGAGGACAGGCTTATCTATACTGCACTCATTGCGGGAAAAATCGAACTTTCGGGTGATCGCATTATAATAAGTAATGTTCTAGAAATTAGAGAAGATATCGATTATCTGCAAGGTGATATTCTCTTTAAAGGTGATCTGATGATTTATGGAAACATTTCCTCTGGTAAGGTTGTGGAATCAGAAGGCAGTATCGTTGTACGAGGTCATGTGGAAGGTGCAACCTTAAGGGCAGGTAAAGATGTTATTTTAGAAAACGGAATGCAGGGTGCAGGAAAGGGAAGTATAACGTGCGGAGGTTCTATCTCTGGAAAGTTCTTTGAGCATGTGGAGATGAATGCCAGGGTAAATATTACGGCCAATACGATTATGAACTGTACCATGGTTGCAGGGAATGAAATTATCGTAACCGGAAAAAGAGGAATATTGCTTGGAGGCAGTGCCTATGCAGGTAGAAAAATAACTGCATCAACCATTGGTAATTACGCTAATATTAAAACAGAGTTAGTTGTTGGAGTTCGTGAATCTTATCGTAAGAAGTTTTTACTTCTTGAAAAGCAAATTGACGAGTTAAAAGAACGACTTTCACAGGTAGAGGCTGCAATTGCCATGATTACAGAACGCGAGATACCGGATAGCATTAGTCCATACCGTGACCAGAAAATAAGGTTATTAAGAACAAAAATAAACATGAATTCTGAAATCGCGGAGAAAGTAGATGAGTGGAGTGATCTAATGGAATTTATAAAGAGTAGCAAGGATGCAAAAATTGTTGTTCATAAGTTGATATATCCGGGCTGCCTGCTTAAAATTAATTGCTTATCTAAGAGAATAAAAGATGAAATTGTTGCATCTTATGTTCAGAGAAATGGTGATGTGATTGAGATGATTCCTTTCATATAATACGATTGCTGTAATATTTTGCGATGAAAATAGATTGCATTCATGGACAAGTATACTATAATAAAGAAAAAGTGTGAAAATTGCTTTTATTTTCACACTATACCTTGTGTATATTATATCTGCAAGCAGATGTGATATTGCTATAGATAAAAAGTGTAAAAATTACTTTTTTCATACAAATCCCCGTGTATATTACATCTACAACCAGATGTAATACTGCTATAACTAAAAAGTGTAAAAATTGCTTTTTATTTTCACACTAACACTTGATTTTTCGCGTTCTTGTCTGTATGATAGTACTATAATGCAGAAATTGTATTCATTAGATGAAAGTCAATGTTCTATTGAAAAGAGGTATCCTATGATTAATTTTGATGAAGAAATAGCAAAATTTCAGCCGAGTCTTGAAGTAGATCAAGCAGAAGAGGCAATTTTTAATAATGACTTAACGGATATCACAGACATGATAGAATCTATTCTTAATGAGAAAAAAGGATAGAGGATTTTATACGAACGTGACAGAAAGTCATTAACTGGACAAGCAAGAATAGTTGCTGCCAGGAAACAAGCGGACCATGGGGGGAATACGATGAATTGTCCAAAGTGCGGCAATGTGGTCGCAGTTCGAAGAAACAGATGTGAATTTTGTGGTAAAGATTTAACGATAGTAAGAAAAACAGATCGATTATCCAATAGCTATTATAATCGTGGTTTGGAAAAAGCAAAGGTTAGAGACCTAACCGGTGCCATAATCATGTTAAAGAAAAGCTTGGAGATGAATAAGAGAAATACCAATGCTAGAAATCTCCTCGGGCTTGTATTCTTTGAGATGGGAGAGACAGTAGCAGCATTAAGTGAATGGGTTATTAGTAAACATTTTCAGGCAAAAGATAACGATGCCGATGTCTATATTGGTGCAGTACAGGCGAATCCAACAAAATTAGATTCTATGAATCAAGCCATAAAAAAATATAATATTGCATTAGATTCCGCAAAGCAAGGTAGCGATGATCTGGCAATTATTCAATTAAAAAAGGTTATCAATTTAAATCCACACTTTATTCGTGCACTTCAATTATTAGCATTGATTTATATGAAAAATAATGAATTTGAGCGTGCAAGAAGGTGCTTAGCTAAAGCAAATAAGATAGATTTAGCGAATACTACTACATTACGTTACTTAAGCGAGTTAAATCAGTTGGTAAGTGGTGGGGAAACTACCTCTGCGCCATATTGGAGCGATGGAGAGGTAAATTCAGGACCGTTAGGAAAACCATTATCCCCAATCTCATCTTATAAGGAAGAAAAGCCAAATGTTTGGCTCTTTATTAATCTTATCTTAGGTGTTGTCATTGGTGTTTCTGTGCTTTTTTTCTTAATTGTTCCAACCGTGAAGAAAAATGCGCAGAGTGAATATTTGCAGAAACAACGTGATTTTGATAGCGAGCAATTAGTGTATCGTACTAAACTTACTTCTAGTGAAAAAGAAGTGGAAGATTTAAAAGCAAAACTTGCAGAAAAGCAGAAGGAATTAGATAGTATTGATATTCCAGAATACGATAAAACAATGTACGATAGTATTTTAAGTGCTGTATATCGTTATATCGAATTGGACTCAACCAATAATTTAACACCAGAAAATTCGATTGAAGTTGCTGATTTGTTATCGAAAGTGGATCCTTCTAAGATGGAAAACCAAGATGCTGTTAAATTATATGAGATGGTGAAACAGAAGGTATCTCCGATTGCAGCGAAAGAAGTATCTCAGCAAGGAAAAACAGCATTCAATAACAAAGAATACGAGAAAGCGTTAACGCTGCTAACACAAGCTTATTCTTATGGTGATCCAGATGATAATACTCTATATTACTTAGGTAAGACCCAACAAGAGTTAGATCAATACGAGGAAGCAAAAACATATTATAATCAGTTATTAACGGATTTTCCAAATTCTTCGCTGGCTAAATATGCAAAACAACGTTTAAATGATTTACAATAAGTAAGAAACGATTGGCAACAGATTATTTGGTTGCATACAGATAAAAGATTTTAAAAAGACATTTCGAAAAGGAGTGTCTTTTTTTCTGAGTACTAGATGTAAAAAAATTACAAACATGGAAAGGAACGATTTTATGTATGAACTCTAAGGACGAATTTATGTGGTTGGATTATCAAAAAGTAGGTTGTGCGGATTTTCAGATTCGTAATAATACGCTCATTATTCATATGAAGGAGGATTTAGATCACCATAGTGCCATTTTTATCAGGGAACAAGCGGACAAGCTGATTGAACAAAAAAATGTGAAAAATGTTATTTTTGATTTCAGTAAAGTATCATTTATGGACAGTTCCGGTATTGGTGTGATTATGGGACGTTATAAGAAATTACTTCATGTTGGGGGCGGTACTCTTGCTGTAATTGGGGTTTCTGATCGAATTGACCGTATTTTAAAATTATCTGGTTTATATAAGATTATGAACCGTTACCAAGATATGCAGGAGGCATTAAATTGTATGTAATTTTCCAATGTCGAGGGCGTTGTGATAATACTTATGGAGGTGTAAATGAATGGATCAAAACTTACAGAATAAGGAAATGAGGGATGTCATTGAGATGGAATGTGACAATGAGATGGTGTTAGAATTTGATGCTCTTTCAAAAAATGAAAGCTTTGCTCGTACTGTTGTTGCAGCCTTTGCAGCTCAGTTAAATCCAACAATAGAGGAGCTTGCAGATATTAAAACTGCGGTGTCTGAAGCAGTTACCAATTGTATTATCCATGGTTATGATAACAAAAAAGGAAAGATTAAACTTTACTGTGCGATAACAGGTGATGAATTAGCAATAGAAATTTCAGATCATGGGGTTGGTATAGAAAATATACCGCTTGCCATGGAGCCTATGTTTACTTCTCGTCCAGAATTAGAACGTTCCGGAATGGGATTTTCCTTTATGGATGCCTTTATGGATGAGTTAACTGTCAATTCTACAGTTTCAAATGGAACTACAGTCCGTATGAAAAAAAGAATCAGTACTACATAAAATCTTTTGCCGACTTGGTAGAAGGGAGGTCATTTGTGGACACACTGGATTTAATACGTTTGTCTAAACAGGGAGATAAAAAAGCGAGAGACCGTGTAGTAACTGAAAATGTTGGATTGGTTTGGAGCATCGTCCGAAGATTTATGGGACGAGGTCATGAAGCGGAAGATTTATTTCAAATTGGAAGCATTGGGCTTATGAAGGCAATTGATAAATTTGATTTAAGTTATGATGTAAAATTTTCAACCTATGCGGTTCCTATGATAACTGGAGAAATAAAGAGATTTCTTCGAGATGACGGTATGATAAAGGTAAGCAGATCTCTAAAAGAAACTGCTGGGAAGATACGACTTATGAGGGAAACTTTGGAGTCAAAGAATGGAAGAGAACCAACGATTGAGGAAATCGGAGAGGCCTTAGAGCTAGCAAAGGAAGAAGTGGTTATGGCTCTTGAATCAGGTGCTGAGGTAGAGTCACTCTATAAGACAATTTATCAAGGAGATGGCAATGCAATTTTCTTAATTGATAAAATAGAACAAACCGATGATGCAAGCGAAGAAATGATTGATCATATGGCATTAAAAGAAGTGATGGATTCTCTTGAGGAAAAAGAGAAGGATATCATTCGCTTACGTTATTTTAAAGATAAAACTCAGACAGAAATTGCAAAACAGCTTGGGATATCTCAAGTACAAGTATCTAGGTTGGAGAGAAAAATATTAAGAACAATGAGAGAACGTATGCTAGGATAGTTAAGAAGTGTGAGGTTACTATCCGTGTTTTACATTTCTTTGCTAATCTTGGAGATAGTATAAATTAAAATCAAAATTATGTTTAAACATAAGAAGTTATAAGTGATAAGAAAGAATAAACTTTTTTATGGCAAGCAAAGTTTGTAACGTGTATTTTTTAGTTCTGATGATAATTTGTTTACAGTGTATGCGAGACATATTTTTTAAAAGGATTAGAAGTAACTATTTACCAGCATATTATCAATAAAATAAGAGATAATAGTAACAGTTCACTTGGAAAAAGGAGGCTGTTGCAAATCGTGATTGGAATACGATAGAACTTAAAATTTGTTCTGTTGTTATACCTTTTAGCGCGGTTTGCAACAGCCTGTTTTCTTGAACAAGTAAAGTAAAATTCGCTTAGACATCTGGTTAGGAGGAATAGTAATGAAAGCGAAAAAAATATGTGTTATGTCACTAATCGTACTTGCGGTAGTAATCGTTGTTGGGTGCGTATGCTATTATACCAAGAATACAAAACAGGTATTTGAAGGGACATTTATCAGCATAGACAAATTGAATGGAGGTCTTTATGGCAAACGATAAGAATAAGGTTTCGGTATCTCAGGTTGCGAATGAAAAAGATCAGCAGGAACGAGATAAACTTTATAATCAGTATGTGAAACAGGTGACACCAAAGCACAATTGGTTTTCTAACATGTGCAAAGCATTTGTATCTGGTGGTATTATATGCGCAATTGGTCAAGGGTTTATTAATTTTTATTCCTCTTATGGAGCTGAAAAGGAATTAGCAGGCGCTTATACTACAATGTCATTGGTTTTGTTATCGATCATTTTTACCGGGTTTAACTGGTATCAAAAGATCGCTAAATTCGCTGGTGCAGGTATTTTAGTACCGATTACTGGATTTGCTAACTCAGTCGCCGCTCCAGCCATCGAATTTAAGAAAGAGGGACAGGTGTTTGGTATAGGATGTAAGATATTTACGATAGCTGGTCCTGTAATTCTATATGGTATATTCTCTTCCTGGCTATTAGGAGTTGTATACTATATCTTTACAATGTTTCAGAAATAAAATGGTATACAATTTTATAGTGCTGGAATACAGCTGCTATAAAATTGCATAGAAAGAAGGGACAGCCTATGACTCAAACAACAGCCAAACAATCAAAGATGGTTGGGAAACAAAGCATTCAATTTTCAAATCCACCCGCTATTATTGGATGTGCCTCCGTTGCTGGACAAAAAGAGGGTGAGGGACCATTGGGTGCATTTTTTAATGTAATAGAAGAAGATCCTATGTTTGGACAAAACACATGGGAAGAAGCAGAGAGCAAGATGCTAGGAATGGCAGTCGACGTAGCAATTCACAATGCAGGACTAAAAAAATCAGACATACGTTACTTAGTTGGTGGAGACTTGCTGGGACAGTTAATTGCTACTAGCTTTGGTATTGAGAACTTTGAAATACCACTTTTAGGTGTTTATGGTGCATGTTCCACTATGGGAGAATCTATCGTGGTTGCCTCAATGATCATTGATGGTGGATTTGCTGACAGAACTCTAGCAATCACATCAAGCCATTTTGCTGGAGCTGAAAAACAATTCCGATTTCCTCTCGGATATGGAAATCAAAGACCTAAGGCAGCAAGTTGGACAGTAACAGGAAGCGGTGCTGTTATCTTAGGGCATGAGCCAGAAAAAGATAGTGAATTTGCAAAACAATTTTCTCCGGTAATGATTAAAGTAAAGGGTGTTACAATAGGTAAAATCGTCGATTATGGAATAAAAGACTCCTTAAATATGGGCGCTTGCATGGCACCAGCAGCATGTGAAACGATTGCGCAAAATTTAAAGGATTTTAAGATTCAGCCAGACTATTATGATCGTATTATAACCGGTGATCTTGGTATGATTGGTAAGGACATTCTAATCGATTTATTAAAAGAAAAGGGATATGACATAAGTAACAATCATATGGATTGTGGTATCGAAATCTATGATCCAGAGGCTCAGGATACTCATGCTGGTGGTAGTGGTTGCGGTTGTAGTGCGATTACTTTGACAGGATATATTTTGCAAAAGTTAAGAAAACGGGACTGGAACAGGGTCTTATTTGTACCAACTGGTGCACTTCTTTCTACGGTAAGCTACAACGAGGGACAGAGTGTTCCTGGAATTGCACATGCAGTGATGTTGGAATCTTGCTAGAAAGGAGCATATATGGATTATTTAATTTCATTTTTAGTTGGTGGTACAATCTGTGCAATCGTACAAATTGTGATGGACAACACTAAGTTAATGCCTGGACGTATTATGGTTATACTTGTATGCTTGGGAGCATTCTTAGGAGCAATTGGCGTTTATCAGCCATTTGCGGAATGGGCGAAAGCAGGAGCTTCCGTACCTTTACTCGGATTTGGTAGTGTTTTATTCAAAGGAATTAAAGAAGGCGTTGATAAGGAAGGATTTATCGGATTATTTAAAGGAGGGTTTACTTCTTCCGCCGTTGGAATTTCATCAGCACTTATCTTTGGTTATATTGCTTCTTTAATTTTTAATCCAAAGATGAAAGAATAAGAAATATAAGTTCGGTATTTAAAAATGAGTGGAAGACGTTTTCTTAAACGTTTCCACTCGTTTTTATGATTTCATATCAAAATTCTATTTATTACAGTTTGAAATATCTGATTGTTTCAATTATTATGTTTTAAGGCTGATTATCCGTTGGTGGAATAATAAGAACTGGAGGAGGTGTAGTTTGTTCCACCGGTGTCATATCACCTTCATCTGGATTCTCTGGTACAACTGGTGTTTCACTATCATCAACGTCCGTTGTTGGAGCTATAGTACCTTCACTATGAATTGGACAAATGGTTGCGATATCATTTGTTGGTAAGAGATATTTAGTGTCATCGGTTGGATTCATTTCATCTTTAATCAAGTAAACTTTTTCTACTAAGGATTCTAGTGGACAGTAAGGACTTGCAAAATATCCAGATACCTTACAGATACTTACTTTTTGATGAACCGTACAGGTTTGTGTTGGAACGGTTCCCTTAGCAAAATATTCAGTTCTTGTGCAGTCACCGCTCAATGCTTTATCACAAACACCAGCAACTGCTAGTTGACCTGATTTTGTACATATTTTAGCAGTTACAATGGAGTCTGGTTTTACAAATGCTTTGTTCTCTAACTTAAGAGTAGAGTGGATTTCCTCCATAATACTTCGCCATAATACCTTGTGGTAGGATTTTTCCTTCTGTGAGAAAGGATTGTCAAATCCTGTCCAGATAGCGGAAGTATAATAAGGAGTGTATCCAACAAACCATAAATCGTAATCTTTCGTTGAGGTACCAGTCTTACCTGCAATTGGCATGGAGTAATTACGGAATCCGATGCTTGGATATGCAGTACCTCTCTTAATGGTGTCTTCCATTGCATTCGTTAATAACCATGCGGTAGAAGTATAAATTACCTGCTTTGAGCTTGGTTCGTTCGAAAGAATAACTTTACCATTCTGGTCTAGGACCTTGGTGTAATAAATAGGCTCATTATAAACACCGCCATTGGCAATCGCAGCATATCCAGCAGTTAACTCTACGTTTGTTACACCATCTGTAAGTCCACCTAATGCAAGAGAAACACCGATATCAGTTTTTGTTTCACCATTATTCATTACTTTTAACTCAACTAATTGAAATCCAAGACTTGTTAAATAATCAAAACCTTTTCTTGGTGTTACCGCCTCCATAAAACGGCAAGCAACAATATTCATAGAATTATAGATGGCTTCACGCATTGTGCTTAATCCCTTATACTTCTTATTCCAGTTGGTTACAGTATCTTTACTATTAGGATAAGTGTATTCTGAGTCATCCATTACACTTGCTAAAGTATAACGACCAGAATCGAGAGCTGGAAGGAAGGATGCTAGTACCTTAAAGGTAGAACCAACCGAACGCCTGGAGTCCGATGCACGGTTTTTTGTACGGTTAGCAGTCTTAGTACCACGGCCACCATATAAAGCTACAACGTAACCAGTGTGCTGATCCATAATAGTCATTGAGGTCTGAGGCTGTATGGTAATTTGTTTATCCTCAACATATTCCTGATTTTCTTTTACCTTAGAATTACGGAATTCTTCAATTTTTGCTTCCATATCTTCCTTACTATATCCTAAGGAGTTGATACCCACCTTTGGGGTATAAGGCTCATGATAGTAAAGTCCCTCAGTATCCTTAAAATCCTTAAAATACTCAAGTAAATCATTTAAGTGATAGTGAGTAGCATTATTCTCGTCATCGTATACAGACAAGTTATATTTCATCTCATAATAAGAACCTTCCCCAAT